>JAYVQF010000092.1:0-32979 GCA_043777195.1 Thermoanaerobaculia bacterium | reverse complement strand
CCGGCGCCGGAGAGATAGCGGTCGGCGACGGTCTGCAGGTTTTCGATGCGGGCGGAGATGACTTCCGCGCCCTTGGCCTGTTCGCCGATGCCGCGATGAAGCGCGCCGATCATGTCCGTGATGCGTCCCACCGAGTCGGAAATAAGTTTGGAGCCGCGGCTCTGTTCGCCAGTGGCCCGTCCCACCACGCCGGTGATCTCGCGCATGTTCTCGACGGCCTGCATGATCTGGCTGCCGCCCTGCGCCTGTTCGCCGGTGGCCTTGCTGATCGCCTCAGCCAGGCTGCGGATCTGTTCAACCGAGCTGACCACGCCGCGAATTCCCTGCGCCTGTTCGCGCGTGGCGGCGGCGATCGCGCCGACCATCTCGGAGGATTTCTTGGCCGCGCCGGTGATGGCTTTCAGGGAGTCGCCGGCCCGTTTTGACAGCGCGACGCCCTCGTCCACCGCTTTGACGCCGTGCTGCATCGCCCCCATCGAACTCTTCACATCGTTCTGCACGGCGCCGATCAGCCCGGCGATTTCCTTGGTGGAAGTGCCGGTGCGTTCGGCGAGACGGCGGATTTCCTCCGCCACCACCGCGAACCCCTTGCCATGCTCGCCCGCCTGCGCCGCGATGATGGCGGCGTTGAGCGCGAGCAGATTGGTTTGTTCCGCAATTTCGTCAATCACGCCGAGAATCTTTCCGATCTCTTCGGAGCGCTTGCCGAGTTTGCCCAAGGCCTGCGCTGCTTCATTGACCGTCGTTCGCACCCCTTCCATGGCCTCGGCGTTGGCGCGCGCGCTGTTGCCCCCCTCGAGGGCCTGCTTGACGGCGTCTTCAGAAAGCTGGCGGGTTTCCTCGGCGTTGCGCTCCACCTGTCGTATCGACGCGTCCATTTCCATCATCGCCGCAGCGGACGCGCCGGAGATTTCGTTGAGCTTTTCCACCGTCTTGTCGATCTCGCGCACCGCGTAAACCATCTCTTCGGTGGTGGAGGCGGTTTCATTGACCCGCCGTTCGAGGCCGTCGGCATTGTGGGCGACCTCCTCGATGGAGGCGACCATTTCCATGATCGAGGAGGAGGTTTCTTCCGCCGAAGCGGAAAGTTGCTCCACCGAGCTCACCAGATTGCGGGTGGTCGAGGCCAGTTGATTCACAGTGGCGCTGATCTCTTCGATATTTTTGCGCTGTTCGCGGCTGCCCTCGACGAATTTGCCCACCTCGCGATCAATCGCGCCCGAGGAGCGTTCCACCGAGGAGAAGCTGTCGCGGAAGCGGCGCACCAGGCCGCCCAGCCCTTCCGCCATTTCGTTGAAGGCTTCGGCCAGCAGGCCGAGTTCGTCTTTGCGTTCGATTTTGAGCCGTGACGCCAATTCGCCGCGGGCCACTGCCTGCGCGCCGCCGGCGATGTCGGTGACGGGCGCGACCTGCCAGCCCACCAGCCAGCGGACCAGGAAAAAACTGACCAGCCCGAGTACCAGGCCGATCACGATGCCAGTCCAGATGAAGCGAATGAGCGCCGCGCGAAGCGCATCGAGCGAATAGACCATGCGCACCGCGCCGATGATTTTTTTCGCCTTGGGAGGGCTGGGCGCGCCGGCGGAGGGCGCGCTGGCGGCGTCTTCCGAAACCACGCTGGCATCCTCCGCGCTGGCTGTGGCCAGAAGGTCGATGGGCATCGTGCAGTAAAGCGCGCTTTTTCCCTGGTATTTCGAAAAGTGGCTGTTCTCGCGCTGCAACCATTCACCGCCCGGCGGAAACATTTTTTGCAATTCGGTGTCTTCCTGGCCTGCCTCGCTGGCGACTGGCCGGCCATCCGGCCCTACAAAATCAATGGCGAGAATTCGCTCGGCATCGCCGGCCTTGATTGCCTGCGCCCGGCGCTTCACCTCGACCGGCCGCGACAGCAGATCCGTTCCGGTGTTGACGGCCAGCGCGTGCACCATCGCAGCGACCGAGTTCTTGAGATTTTCGCGCGACTTGATGTGGTTGATCGCGACCAGCGTCCCGGTGGTCAGCAACACCAGGAAAAAACAAAAAATCGAGACATAAAGGCTGAGTTTGCCCGCCAGGCCCGCGCGCGCGCCCGTCAAGCCCAGCCGCGAAAGAGTTTTTTTCATGAGAGTCCGGGTTATTCGTACTGTCGGGTGAGGGTGAGCCCTTTGAGGTCAAAACCGGCTTTGCCGGCGGCGCCTTTGCGCACGGCGATTGAAACCGTCGAAACATAGGCGTTCCTGCCGCCGCTGGTCATGGCCGTCGCAGCCAGCGGCCCCGCCGCGGAGCCGATCTCGCCGGCGTCGGCGTAAATCGCCACGGCAACGCCCAGCGGCACCCACTCGGCGTCCAGGCTGACGACCGGTTTCTTCTTTTCGCCGGCGATCCGCAGCACCGCCGCCGCCGTCTCCGCATTGCGCGGCAAAGCACCGGGCACGAGCAATACGCCATCGGCGCCGTCGAGCGCAGCCGCCAGCCCGCCCAGGCTCTCCGGGCCATCCACCACGGTATCAACCAGGGCGACGCGTTTGTCATTGAAAAAAAGATCCGGCAGCCCGCGCGCCGCGCCTTCGAGGTGCGGCACGACCAGTCGGCGGAACTTCAAGTTTTTCTGCAGGATGGGGAACAGCTTGTCGGCGCTGACCAGCGGATGAACCACCGTCAGGCGCGGGCTGTTTTCAATTTTTGCCTTGCGCGGATCTTCCGGCACCGCGAGCACCACGCGCAAATCGGGCACGCCCGCCAGCAGCGCCTGCGCCGCACTCACGCTGTCCGTGAAAACCACTTTTGCGTTGCGGCCCTTGACCGCATCCACGGTGGCTGCGGCGCTGCCGTCGCCGCCCCACACCAACTGGTTGTAATCAAGGCCGGCGACATCGGCCGTCAGCGCGCCCTGCACAAACCCGCTGCAAATCGCCACCGCGCGCTCGGAATTGCCGCTGCGCACGATGATCACCTGCGCCAGCGTGTGCAGGCTGGCGAAAGCAAAAATGCCGACCCATGCGGCCAATCGCAATGCGGGAACCCCGGGCGTTTTCATGATGTAGCTATCTTAACAAATCCCCGCTGGCAGCGAGGCTTTCTGCTTTTTACGCGTTTCCTTATAATCGGCGGGATGAACCCGGACACTCTCTCAGCAGCCGGCGCCCCAGCCGGCGCCGTGCTCGATCACATCGGCATCGCAGTGGCTGACCTGGAGGCCGCGCTGATCCCCTGGCAGGCCCTGGGACTGATCAGCACCGGCGAAGAAATCGTCGCCAGCGAAAAGGTGCGCGTGGCCTTCCTGCCCGTCGGCGGCGCAGCACGGGTTGAATTGCTATCCCCGACCGCCCCTGATTCACCCATCGCGATCTTCCTGCAAAAGCGCGGGCCTGGCGTTCATCATCTTTGTTTCAAGGTGGCCGATCTGGACGCGGCAATCGCCGAACTGCGGACCCGCGGCTACACCTTCGCCGGCGAAGCCCCCCGCCCTGGCGCGGGCGGCGCGCGCGTCGCCTTTCTGCATCCCAAAGTCATGGGCGGCGTGCTGGTTGAATTGACCACGGGACATTGATTGCCGTGATGTCTGAAAAAGCGCGCTATCAGCAATTGCTCGCCCTGCTGGCGGAACACCGCCATCGCTACTATGTTCTCGACCGGCCGGTGATTTCCGACGGGGAATATGACCGGCTCGAACGGGAGCTCTTGGCCATCGAAGCGCGCCAGCCGGACTGGATCAGCGAGGAGTCGCCCTCGCGCCGCGTGGGCGGCATCGTGGCGGACGGTTTCGCACCCGTCACCCACGCGCGCCGCCTCTACAGCCTTGACAACGCATTTTCAGAAGACGACCTGGCGGAATTCATGGCCCGCGCGGAAAAATCCCTGGGCCGACCGCCCGCCGGTTATCTGGGGGAATTGAAGATTGACGGGCTCTCCGTTGTCGTCCGCTATGAAAACGGACGCTTCGTGCGCGGCGCCACGCGCGGCGATGGCGCTCAGGGCGAAGAGATCACGGCGCAGCTGCGCACACTGCGTTCGCTGCCGCCCCGGCTGCAGCGGCCGGTCAGTGGCGAATTCCACGGCGAGGCATTTTTGCCGCGCCGGGCTTTCCAAGCGCTGAACGCGGCCCTGGAAAAAGCCGGCGAAGAACCCTTCGCCAACCCGCGCAACGCCGCCGCCGGCGCTCTGCGCAACCTTGACCCGGCCGTCACCGCCGGTCGCGGCCTGGATGCTTTCTTCTATGAAATCCTATCACTCGAGGGCGCCCCGATGCCGGCCTCGCAGACGGAATTATTTTCACTGCTCGAAGAACTCGGACTGCGCGCCTGCCCGGAACGCGCCGCCCTGGGCGAGCTCGTCGCTTGCCGCGATTTTTACCAAAGCATCCAGCGCCGCCGGACGGAATTGCCCTATGAAATCGACGGCATCGTGATCAAGGTGGACGCCCTGGCGGAGCAAGAACAGCTCGGGTTCACCTCCAAGTCCCCGCGCTGGGCCATCGCCTGGAAATTCCCAGCCGAGCGAAAAAGCGCGCGGGTGGAAAAGATCGGGGTCCAGGTCGGCCGCACCGGCGCGCTCACCCCGGTCGCGCACCTCGATCCCGTCGAGGTCGGCGGCGTCACGGTGTCGCGCGTCTCCCTGCACAACCAAGAGGAACTCGAACGCAAGGATGTGCGCGTCGGCGACACTGTCATCGTGGAGCGCGCGGGCGATGTCATCCCCTACATCGTGGGCGTTGAGCTGGAACTGCGGCCGAAAAAATCACTCGTCTTCATATTTCCCCTGCGCTGCCCGGTGTGCGGCGCGGAAGCGGAAAAGCCCGAGGGCGAAGCCATCCGCCGCTGCATCAACGCCGGCTGCCCTGCGAAACTACGCGAGGGGCTGCTGCACTTCGCCTCGCGCGGCACGCTTGACATCGAGGGACTCGGCGAGGCGCTGGTGGATCAACTCATGCAGAAGGAATTCGTGCGCGACGCGGGCGATCTCTATGCCCTCACCGCGGCCCAACTGGGTGAACTGGAACGAATGGGCGAAAAGTCCGCGCAGAATCTTCTTGCTCAATTCGAGAAATCAAAAAGCCAGCCGCTCGACCGCCTCTTGACGGCGCTCGGGATCCGCCAGGTCGGCAGCGCCACCGCACGCGATCTGGCGGCCCGCTTCGGCACCCTTGACGCCCTCATGGCGGCGGGCGAAAAGGATCTCGCGAAGGTGGAAAATGTCGGCCCCATCGTCGCCAGCGCCATCATCCACTGGTTCGCGGTTGAACAGAACCGTACGCTCATCGAGAAACTGCGCGCCGCCGGGTTGAATTTTGTCGCCGCAAAAAGCGCGGGTGAAGCCGGCTTCTTCACCGGAAAAACCGTAGTCTTCACCGGCGAGTTGCAAAGTTTCACCCGCGCCGAAGGCGAAGCAAAAGTACGCGCCCAAGGCGGCAAGGCCTCCTCCGCGATCAGCAAAAAAACCGATTTCCTCATCGCCGGAGAAAACGCCGGCAGCAAACTGGAAAAAGCGGCCAAGCTGGCCATCACCGTGCTAAATGAGGCGGAATTTTTACAGAAGCTCCAGCAAGAATAAAGCGCATTCCCGCTACATCGGCTTCTACTGAACAATTTCACAAACTGATAACGAAAAAGCCAAATGATCGCAGGGATGAATAGAATCAGTAACAAAAGTAGCATCACGGGTGAAAAATATCCATTGTTCAAACTTTACATCAGGATAAAAGTGTGTCTTGGTAACATAAAATGACGCGCATAATTCCGACTCCATCCACGCTTTCAGTCTCAACCGAGGCATGCCACGCTGTCGTTTGCTTCTAAATGCCTAATCATTTTCCCAGAAAATCTGACTTATGAAAAACAGCTGCCTGGGGAATGTGAAAAGTTCGAAAAGTGAGGGCATTGTGATGACGTTAGTTTAGGACAGTGATCAATTCTCTTAGGTCATTGACCGGCTGTTGACAGGAATAATTTGCGCAGACAAATATCCACGCGCCGGGACCCGTGGAGGGGCGCTGGGATTCGAGGGCGGGAATTTGATGGGTGGCGGCTGCGCGTGCGGCGGGATCATCAGGACGACATGCCAGCAGTGCGGCGGGGAGAAAGCGGCGGCGGATTTCCTGGAGTAGAGCGTGCGCTTCAGCCGAATCCGGATCGCCCGCGACGACGATTTCCATGGGGGGATTTGTCAGCAGCCAAAGCGCTTGGGCCATTTCCGGCAGGGAGGTGGGATCGCTGTTCAGTCGGGGAAGGAAGGCGCGCACGACTGATTCACCCGCTTGGGTCAGCGTTTCATCGCCAATCAGGCGGCCGAGACGAATCAGAAAGTTGGCCGCCAGCGCATTGCCGCTGGGCTGCGCGCCGTCGTAGCTTTCACGCGGGCGCACCAGCAGAGACTCGGCGGAATTAGCGGTGTCGTAGAAGGAGCCGTCCGCGGCGGCGAATTCCTGGATGAGGTGCTGCGCGAGGGCGCGGGCCCTGGCCAGACATGACGGGTCGAAACTCGCCTGATAGAGCTCCAGCCAGGCGCCGCCCATCGCCGCGACATCATCAAGAAAAGCCCCGATCTTTCCTTCCCCATCGCGCCAGGTATGCAGCGGCTTCCCATCTCGTGATAATTTATTCTGAATGAACTCCGCGGCCTTGCGTGCGGCGGCGATCCAGCGCGGCTCGTTCAGTGCGGCGCCAGCCCGCGCCAACTGAGCGATCATCAGCCCGTTCCAGCCGCTGAGAATTTTGTCGTCACGGTGCGGGCGCACGCGGGATTCTCGGTGGCGGAAGAGAACTTCATGCGCGCGGCGAAGCGTCGCCAGGAATTCCTCTCGCTCGATCTTTTCCGCGGTGATGAAGGTTTCCAGATGAATGGGCCTGTGCAGGATGTTGGTGGCATGTTCGTAGTTCCCCTCCTCGCTGGCGCCAAACCAGCGGGCGAGCAGATTGCCATCAGCTTCTCCCAATAATTCACGCAGCTCATTGCAGGTAAACACCCAAAATTTTCCTTCGACGCCTTCCGAGTCGGCGTCCTCGCCGCAGAAAAATCCCCCTTCGGGATGGGTGAGATCGCGCAAGAGATAGCCCGCAATGTCACGGCAGACCGCGGCGTAGTCTTCATTCCCCGTCAACTGCCAGGCTTCCAGATAGGCCTGCATGAGCAGCGCCTGGTCGTAAAGCATCTTTTCAAAATGGGGCGTCAGCCATTGGGAGTCGGTGGAATACCGGTGGAATCCCCCGCCGAGCTGGTCATGAATGCCGCCCTGCGCCATGGCGTCGAGCGTGCGCGCGACCATGCCGATGAGATGCAGACTGTTCGCCGATGCGTTCTTCTTACTTGCACCGCCTGAGCCTGCGCCGCCAGAGGATGCCGCCCGCAAAAGAAAGGTCAGCACCGACGGCCGGGGAAATTTCGGGGCGCGGCCGAAACCGCCGTGGCGCGCGTCGAAGGCGCGGGCAAACCATTCGGCGCCCTCGCGGATCGGCGCATCATTCAATTCCGTCCGCTCAACCGAATGTTCATTCATCGCTTCCGATTTTTTCAAGTGCGCCGTGATCTCACCCGCCGCCCGCCCTATTTCATCCTGCCGGTTTTTCCACGCCTCGCTCACCGCCTGAATCACCTGTGGCCAGGAGGGCATTCCGCCGCGCGGTTGCGGCGGATAATAAGTGCCGGCATGAAATGGCCGCCGGTCGGGCGTGAGAAAAACATTGAGCGGCCAGCCGCCGTGGCCGCTGGTCATCATCGCCACCTTCATGTAGATCGCGTCAATGTCGGGCCGCTCCTCGCGGTCCAGCTTGATGGCGACCAGGTGCTCGTTCATCAACTGCGCGATGGCTTCGTTCTCAAAACATTCCCGCTCCATCACATGACACCAGTGGCAGGTCGAATAACCAATCGACAACAAGACCGGCTTGTTCTCCGCTTTCGCCTTCGCGAAGGCCTCATCCCCCCAGGGAAACCAGTCCACCGGATTGTGCGCGTGTTGGAGCAGGTAGGGGGATTTTTCGTGAATGAGGCGGTTTGTCACCGCTGCGCCCTAAGTACTGTTCTCACCCCGGCACCACGCTCAACTCTGGATTTACCTTGAAGCGCAGCACATTCTGAATTGCAGCGATAGTCCCGGCCGTCGCGGAGGGGCAGCTGCCGCAGGCGCCCTGATATTTGATCTTGAGGACATTGTTGTCGAGACCGAGCACCACCAAGCCGCCGCCGTCGCCGGCCAGCGCGGGGCGCACATCAGAATTGAGCACCGCATTGATCTTTTCCATCATGGCGCGTTCTTCGGGGGAAAGGTGCGCAAGATCAGCGGCGGCTTCGGCCGCGGCCTGCGTGGTGATGGCCACGGGCAGCGACCCGGACGCCGATTTCTCAATGGCGGCAACGGCCTGCGGGTGTAGCGCATGGAAGGAAACCGCTTCGATCTTGCTCACCGTCACGAAGCGATCCATGTAATAAACCGAGGTCACGCCGGGAATGCGCAGCAGCGAAATCGCCAGCGCATCGCCCGAAGATTCCGCTTCGGCGAGCGAGGCGAATGAACGGCTGTCCCCCGTGGTGAGCGGCGCGTCAACGATGTACTTGAGCGCGTTGGGATTGGGGGTGGATTCGAGATTGACGACTTTAGCCATGGCGAACTCCGTGAGGTTCATATTATCCGTCCCGGGGTGCAACGCTGCAAGCGGCGGTATCATTCCGTCCCATGGCCGGCGAGAGATTTCCCTGCCGCGGTTGCGGCGCTGAGACGCGCTTCGATCCGGAGCGCGGCGGTCTGGCCTGTCCCTTTTGTGCGGCCTCCACGCCGCTTGCGAAGATCGCGGGATTCGCCGCGACGGAATACGATCTTGATGAGGCGGACGCGGATGCAAGGGGTGACTTGCCGTTCGCGCGTCAAGACCTGCCGAGTGGCGACGCGCCGCTCACGCGACAAGCCTCCGAAAAACGGGGCTGCCCACAATGTGGCGCGCAATTTGCGCCGCCCGCCGGGGAACGGACGGTGCACTGCCCCTTCTGCGGTTCGCAGTTCGTCAGGCCGCTGGAACAAGCCGCGCATCTCGACAAACCCGAAAGCCTGATCCCGCTGGCGGTCGGACCGAAAAAAGCGAAGGAACTGTTCACCGATTGGCTGGCGAAAGGCTGGTTTCATCCCAATGCGCTCAAACGCGAGGGAAAATTGGGGGAGTTGTCGGGCTTCTATCTCCCGGTCTGGACATTCGACGCGCAGACCCGCACGCATTACACCGCCGAACGCGGCCGGCAAGTAAGCGAAACCTATTTCGCCGAGGAAAGCGGCCGGCAGGTGACGCGCACCCGCACCCACATCGAGTGGACACCGGTGTCCGGTTCGCGCGAGGATTTATTCGACGATGTGCTGGTGCCCGCTGCGCGCGAGGAATTGCAGAAATTTCTCGAACGATCCGGTGATTTCAATTTGAAAAACGGCCTTACCCCCTATCGCCAGGAATATCTCGCCGGCTGGGGCGCGCTCGACCCCGCGCTCGACCGTAAAGCCGGATGGGCGCAGGCGGCGGGGAAAATGGAATCCACCGTGGAGCAGCGCTGCACCGAGGATGTCGGCGGCGACGGCTGCCGCAATCTCGCGACGCAGATTCAATGGTCGGATGAAAGATACAAGCTCACCCTCCTGCCCTACTGGCTCTGTGCCTATCAGTGGCGGGAAAAGCCCTATCGCTTCGTCATCAACGGTCAGACCGGCAACATCGCGGGGGACAAGCCGCTGTCCGTCGTGAAGATATTCTTTGCCGCCTTGCTGGCGCTGGCGGTGATTGCCTTGATTGCGTGGGTCACCCAGAGCGGCAAATGAAACGCCGCGACCCTTGTTGAATTTATTTTGCCATGTCAAATCCCGTTCTCATTGATTTCTCCCGCCGCTACTGGGCGCTGATCAATGAATTCCCTGCCGATCTGTGCGGCTATTCACGGTACGAAGAATTTTTTGTCGAGGGGATTGAGCCCTGCGTCGGCCTTGCTGCGGAAATTCCCGGCGGCGCTGCGCTCTTGGACATCGGTTCGGGCGGCGGCTTGCCGGGGTTGGTGTTTGCCTTCCTGCAACCGCTCGCGCAGGCTCACCTGCTGGAGCCGCGGCGCAAGCGCTGGGCGTTTTTGCGCGAAGCGGCGGCGGCGCTGGGGCTCAAGAATGCCACCGTCCATCTTGGACAATGGCCGGGTTATGAGTTTCCCGGCGGTCTGAGGTTTGACCGGATTTCCGTGCGCGGCTTGAAGCTGACGCCGGCCATGTTCACCGCGCTGCGTCCCAGGCTTGCGGCCGACGCGGAATTTCTGCTCTTCCATGCTGACAACCGGCAGCGCGTCGAGGCGGCCGGGCTGCGCGTTTCCGTCGGGAATTCACCCGGTGAAGAGCCGTTATAATTCACGGGTCAACCCGATTGCTGCCGCAAAGTTAGATTTCTACCGGAATCCAGCTTGACGGTGATGGGATCGGAGTTGACAGCGGCTCGGTGATCGCAATTTCAGGGCTTTTCCCGCGCCGATTTTTACCATGAACTTTATCCCCGCGTCCCTCCCAAAATTTAGCGCAGCCCCGCTGCGCCAGGACGCTCGCGCGTGCGGCCGCCTCCGGCCGGATGCCCCATTCACCAGGAGTTTT
Organism: Thermoanaerobaculia bacterium; assembly: GCA_043777195.1. GTDB lineage: Bacteria > Acidobacteriota > UBA4820 > JAYVQF01 > JAYVQF01 > JAYVQF01. The sequence continues at coordinate 22,406 of JAYVQF010000092.1, read as the reverse complement.
TCCCATGCTGCCGATTCTCATTCTGATCGTCGCCGCCATAGCGGTGGCGCTCGCTGTCTATTTCACCCGTAAAACCACCCGCGCTGCCGTCACCGCCGAACTTTCAGGCACTCTCAAAGACAACACCCAGCAAGCGGCACAGATTCTCGCGCAGGCCAAGCAGGATGCCCAGCGCGCCCTCGAACGCGCGCAAGTCGAAGCCCGGATCAAAACCAAGCGCATCAGCGAAGACGAGGAAGACCGCTTGCGCGGGCTTTACGACGAGTACAAGGCGCATGAAGAGGATTTTCTGAAACGCGAAGAAACCTTCAAGCGCATGCAGCAGGGCGTCGCCGCCCGCGAGCGTGACCTCAACAAGTTGCAGAAGGAAGTCCAGAAAAAAGTCGATCTCGCCGAAGAAAAACGACTTGAGCTGGAAAAACAGCAGGGTGAATACCTCGAAAAAATCGAGAAGGTTGCCGCCATCTCCGTTGAGGACGCTAAAAAAGAACTGCTGGAAATGATGAAAGGCGAAGCCCGCCATGAAGCCGCCCACCTCGTGCGTGAGATTCGCGATCAGGCGCAGAAAGAAGGCGAGGACGAAGCCCGCAAGATCATCACCCTGGCCATCGAACGGCTTGCGGTGGACACCGTCTCCACCCGCGCCACCTATTTCGTGCCGATTCCCGACGAGCGCACCAAGGGCAAGCTGATCGGTTCGGAAGGCAAGAATGTGAAAGCATTCGAGGCCGAGACCGGCGTGCAGCTCATCATGGGCGACCAGGAAAATTCAGTGCAGATCTCCTGCTTCAATCCCGTCAAGCGCGAAATCGCCAAGCGCGCGCTGGAAAGGATGATCGCTTCCGACAACATCCACCCGCGCAAGATCGAGGAATTCGTCGGCCGGGAAACCAAGAAGGTGGGCGCGGTGATGCGCGCCGCCGCCGAGGACACCCTCGACCGCCTCAAGATCGGCCGCATGCACCCGGAATTGGTGCGCCTGCTCGGCCATCTGCGTTTCCGCACCTCTTATGGGCAGAATGTCCTGGATCACACCTATGAGTGCGCCAAGATCTCCGCGCAGATGGCGGCGGAGCTGGGTCTCTCGGCTTCCATCGGCATGCGCGCCGGCCTGCTGCACGACATCGGCAAAGCGGTGGACTTCGAGACCGAAGGCACCCATCCCGAACTCGGCGAAGAACTCTGCCAGAAATATGGCGAGAGCGTGGAGGTCGCGCACGCGGCCGGCCACCATCACGACGACATGGAATCTTCAACCCCCTACACCGTGATCGTCTCGGCCGCCGACGCCATCTCCGGCGGCCGCCCCGGCGCCCGCCGCCAGGCCAACGCCGACTTCGCCAAGCGCATGCAGCAATTCGAGGAGATCGCCCACTCCTTCCAGGGCATCGAACATGCCTACGCCATCCAGGCCGGCCGCGAACTGCGCCTGATCGTTCGCCCCGGCGATATCAACGACGACGACATGCCCTTCCTTGCCAGCGAAGTCGCCAAGAAAATCCAGGCCGAAATGGATTACCCCGGAAAAATCAAAGTCACCGTCATCCGCGAATTCAAGGCCATGCAGACGGTGCATTGATTGAAGAAGTATCTGGTGTCTTGTCTGATTACCGTAGGGGCGAATGGCATTCGTCCCTTAAAATAGTCGCACCGTCAGGCGCCGCCATCTTCATGACCTCGCCCCCTTTAGGGGGAGAGGTCGGCGCGTCTTCGCGCCGGGTGAGGGGGCGCTGTATGGGCAACACATGCAATCGTCGCGCGATGAACGCCAGCCCCCTCACCCGCGCCCGCGCTGAAGCGCAGTCGCGACCTCTCCCCCTGAAGGGGGCGAGGTTGAGAACTCACGGCGTCGAACCGCACTGATTGACGGCTTCAATCGAATAGAAATAACTGGTCGGGTTGTTGGGCTCGCTGTATTGCGGAATGGTGGGGGAGGAGACGATGGTTCCCGGAATGCAGGCCGCGGCGGACGCATCGCAGCGCTTCACGTTGTATGAGCCGGCACCGTTCACCGACGACCAGTTGAGCCGGACCGCACTGGGGGATTTTCCGCCTAACAATGTATTGCCGGGGCTGGAGACGGAACCGGAGTAATAGCTTCCGAAGCCAGTGGAACCATTCTGGATTTCATAGCCGGACCAGACAATCATTTTGTCACCCGTCCAGGTTGCGGTGTAACCCCGATACACGAACGGTTCATTGGGATCGGTTGACGTTGATTTCCAATGGTCCGATGCCGGTGAATAACGGCCGCCCGTGTTGAAATAGCTATACCAGCCTGAACCCCAGATGATCATTTCGTTTCCGGTCCACACCGCCGCATGCCCGGCCCGCGCGGCGGGAGTGCTGCTTTCGATGGAAGTCGGAAGCCATCGGCCGGATGTGATGTCGCAGCGTCCCCCGCTGTTCAATTCAGTTCCGCCTACGATGCCGAATCCACCCCAGACCACCATCTCGTTTCCAGTCCAGACAGCCGTATGACCTTGTCGTGCAGATGGGACATTGCTGCCGTTCGGCGTCGGCGCCCAGCTATCGTCATCAGGGTTGTAGCGCCCGCCTGTATTGAATAACGTGCTGCCATACCCTCCCCAGATCACCATCTCGGTGCCGGTCCACACTGCGGTGTGGCGCCAACGAGGAGCTGGTACATTGCCCCCTGCGAATGTGGGGCGCCAACTGTCGGTTGCCGGATCATATCGCCCGCCGCTGTTCAGATTGCCGCTTCCGCCGGTGCCTCCACCCCAAATAACCATCTCCCGGCCAGTCCACACCGCAGTGTGCAACCATCGTGCAACCGGAACATTGACGCCCCTGGAGGTAGGGATCCAGAGATCCTTGACCGGGTTGTAGCGCCCTCCCGAATTGTAGAAATTGTATTGGGTTGTATATGAGATGCCTCCCCAGACGATCATTTCATTTCCCGTCCAGATCGCCGTATGTGAATTTCTGGGTTCTGGCACGTTACTCCCCATCGAAGTAGGGAACCATCTGTCCAGGGCCGGAATATAACGCCCTCCGGTATTGAAATCGGCGGTGCTGTTGGCACCACCCCAGGTGATCAATTCGCTGCCTGTCCATACGGCGGTATGCCCGCCGTGGCCCACCGGATCGTTGTCGGTCGTCATCGGGATCCAAGTGTCCGTTGCCGGATTGTATCGGCCCCCGTCATTGAAATTGTTGGTTTGAGTGGTGAAGGAATAGCCCCCCCACAAGATCATTTGATTTCCTGTCCAGACAGCGCTCTGATTCATCCGGGGCGTCGGAACACCCGATCCGGTGGATGTTTGCAACCAAGTGTCGGTGACGGGGTTGTAGCGACCGCCCGTATTGGTGTAGGAATTAGTTGAGGTAAAGCCTCCCCATACAATCATTTCACTGCCCGACCAGATGGCCGAATGCTCCATGCGGGGCGCAGGGACGCTTGCGCCGATGGATGTCGGAGTCCAATTGTCCATCGCAAGATTGTATCGCGCGCCGTTGTTGAAATAGACCGCCCCCACGCCAATCCCGCCCCAGACGATCATTTCGGTACCGGTCCATACCGCCTGATACCTCGATCTCGCTTCGGGTAGGTTGGCGCCGGTGGAAGTGGGGGTCCAGCCGTCCGTCGCGGGGTCGTAACGGCCACCCGTGTTCGAATTGTCACCGCCCCAGACGATCATCAAGCTGCCGGTCCAGATCCCGGTATGGTTTTGGCGCCCGGGCGGAACGTTGGCGCCGGTGGATGTGGGCAGCCAGCTATCCGTCGCCGGTTTATAACGGCCTCCGGTGTTCATCGTGACGGTCCCGCGGTCCCTCCCGCCCCAGATGATCATTTCGTCCCCGGTCCAGACCACGGAATTGCCGGAGCGGCCGGACGGCGCATTCGTGCCGGTGGAAATTACGGTCCACATATCAGAACCTGGATTGTAACGTCCGCCGGTATTCACGAAGTTACCACCGTCGAACCCGCCCCAGATGATCATTTCGGTTCCGGTCCAGATCGGGGCACCATCGCCAAAATGAACATTGATTGGAGCAGTCAGCGTCCAACTGTCTGTCACCGGATTGTAACGACCACCCCGGTCGTACATACCCCAGACAATCATCTCGCTGCCGGTCCAGATCGCCGCGTGCCCACTGGCTCGCGATGGCGGAGGAATGTTCGCGAATCCTCTTTCCCACGCATCACACCGGGCATACATTGCCGGTCCCTGCGCGGGCAGGATGAATGAGCCAGAGGGGGCCGGGGAGCGGATCGTCATCAGGTCAGGATCGGCCGACAACCCGCGCCACCAGCCGTCGAATGATTGCTTGGGAACGAACAGCGATTCCACATCAATGCCCTCGACGCCATCCGCGATAAGACGTTCGGCCAGCCAGCCTTGCTCGTTTTCGCGGAGTTCATTCGGCGAGCGTTGCGCAAGCCGTTTTCGCAATAAATCCATTTCATCGGCCGTCAAACGTAATATGTCAACCTGATCATTGCCGACGCGCCGATCGCCTTCCGTGTCTGGTGCGTCATCCCGTACGAATCTGCGCCGGTAACGCCTGATTTCCAGAGTAGTCCAATCAGCGTCGTTTTTCAGCATGTGTTCAATCTCACCGGCCATCCGCTTCTGCGTAATGTGCATTCTCGGATCCCAAGCGTAATGATGCCGAAGCGCCTTCTCCGTCAGAATGGACCGCGACAGCATCTCAGCAATCAGAAACGGATCATTGCGAAGCGCCGCGAACAGCTCGTGTAGCGTCGCACGATCCTTGCTCTCCCGCTCCATCCGATCCATCTCGGCTTGCAGCATCGGCGGCGTGATCTCGACATTCCAGTATTGCTTCAGCGCCGCGCCCATGCGCAGGACATCGACCGCCTTCTTCTCGATCATCGCGCGCGGCACCAGCTGTTCGAAGGGCGGCTTGGGGCCGGGGTTTTCCTTGGGCCAGATGCGGTGGTTGTACCAGACGCGCTCAATCTGCGTCTGCGCCCAGATGCGATCCTGGAGCGTGAGGACGCCGGTATGAAAATATGCGGGCAAATCGCCCGGCGAGGGTGCCGGGGGAACGGTGTCAGGCGCGGTCGCAACCGGAGCTCCCGCCTGAATCATCAGGCTAAAGAGAAAGGCGACGGCTCCCCGCTCGTAAAAGCGCATGCTTCTAATATACAGCATCCGTGCCACCCTCATGTGGAAGGCGTCGAGGGTTCGGTCGCGAGGAATTGCGGCAGCGACGGCCGCTGTTCATCTGGCTATTTCACCCTCATCCGTCCCGCCCGGTAAAATCCTTGTGTGACCCGCCCCTTGCCGCTCGCGCCGGACCTCCCGCTTCGCATGAATCTCTTCGGGCTGACTCGCCCCCAGCTACAATCCGAGTTGGCGCCGCTGCTGGCGAAGAAATACCAAATCGAGAGCGTTTATCAGGGGCTTTATCTGCGGCTGATTCGCGACTTCGCTGCGCTCACCGATTTGTCGAAGCGCTCGCGTGAAGAACTCGCGGAGAAATATGAAATCCGCTGGCCGTCGCTGGATGCGAACTATCTGTCGAGTGATGGCACGGTGCGATTTCTTCTGAAACTGGATGATGGCAAGACGGTGGAAGGGGTTTACATCCCCGAAGGCGAGCGGGTGACTTTTTGTCTGTCGTCCCAAGTCGGATGCGCGCTGGCCTGTTCCTTTTGTATGACGGGAAAGCTGGGTTTCACGCGCAATCTCACGACCGGTGAAATTCTCGGCGCGCTCTTCGCCATGCGCTACGAAATGCGCGACGCCATGATCATTCCCAATCCGCAGTCGCAAACCCCCTACCCCCTGCCCTTCACTCCGAATCCGCGAAAATCCGCCGATCTCTCCGTCGGTCCCGCCGCCGGTCCGCCCCTCATCGAAAAACCCTTCAACATCGTCTTCATGGGTCAGGGAGAACCCTTTCTCAATCGCAAAAATCTCTGGGCGGCGCTCGACATCCTCACCGATCCCGACGGCGCGAAGATTTCGTGGCGCCGCATCACCGTCTCCACCGCCGGCGTACTCGACGGCATCAGGGAATGGGCGCGCATTGAGCGGCGGCCGCGCCTGGCGCTCTCGCTTACCACCGCGATCAACGTACAGCGCAGCGAATTGATGCCGGTCAACGAAACATTTCCCATAGACGAAATCGCCGAATTCCTGCGCGACGGCGTCGAGTGGCGATCGAACGAGCGGATGTTCTTCGAATTCCCCCTCCTCAGCGGCATCAACACTTCACCGCGTCACGCCAACGCTCTGGCGAAATTGGCGCAGGGAATTCCCTGCAAGATCAATCTCATCCCCTGGAATCCCGCGCCGGAGTTGGATCTCCAGCGGCCGAGCGACACCGAAGTCCAGGAGTTTCAGGATCGCCTCATACACAAGGGTTTCACGACCACGGTAAGGAAATCAAAAGGGGTGGATATTTTCGGAGCGTGCGGGCAGTTGCATGCGCTGCATTCGGCGGATAAATCGAAGACGGCAAATCCTTCATCTGGAAAATGAAGAAGGGCGGGTCTTAGACCCGCCCCTGCAATAGCTACGAGGGTCCGGCGTCACACCATTTCCAGCATCATCCCCGCCGGATTCTCCAACAGTTTGACCAAATCCGTCATGAACCAGGCTCTTTCGCACGCAGGCACATCATATGGCATGATTCCACCCATGCCGCATTACGAAAGACGGACGCCTCGCTCGGCGGCGAATCGATGAGCGGCGATGCCGGGCAAACCGGCGGCAGCCCCAGCGGTGGCTTTCTCAACCGACTGCGTGGCCATGCCGCCGCTGCGCTCAAATTCTGGGAGCCGATGCGGCTGGTTTACAACCTGGCGCTCTTTCTCGTCGTATTGCTTGAGTTCTTTCTCGCTTTCCCCGGCTCGAAGGAGGCCCTCACCTTCAACCTTCTGCTCGGCCTCTTCTTTCTCGCAGTCCTCGCCAATATCGCCTACTGCGCCGCGTATATCCCCGATCTCTTCGTGCAATTCGCAGGGCTCCAACCGATCTGGAAATGGGGGCGGCTCCTGCTCCTCGCCATCGGTATCGTTTTCGCCGCGGTCATCACCCATTTCTTTGCGGGTGAGATGTTTCGGACGGGACCGGGGTGAGGGCTGATTGAGAATATGAGATCGAATCGTGAATTAGTGCTTGCCCTCCGATTGCTTCGTCGGCCAGATCCTCCTCGCAATGACTCATTGACTCACATTCGTATTTCCGTACTTTGAATGATTTTTAGGGCGCTGCGGTGTTGATCTCGCGAACCTTGTCATAACAGGAGCTGCAAAGCAAATTTATCTGTGCATACGCCATCGAGCGATCGTTCCAGTCTCCGGATTCTCCGCCTTCTTGAACCCTGACTGTTTCACACTGCCTACACCAAGCGTCTCCGCGCGGTTTGGATGCTTGGAAAAATCCGACCGGCTGTTGGCTGGATAAAGACTCGGCCAGATGAAAACAAACAAAGGTTTCCTCTTGCGCGCCGTGAATGGAACATTCAACTGATCCGGACACGATATGCTCCGTACCTTGTCGATTACTTACACCATTTCCAGCATCATCCCCGCCGGATTCTCCAGCAGTTTGACCAAATCCGTCATGAACCTCGCTCCATCCGCGCCATCCACGAGGCGGTGGTCGAGGGAGATGGCAAGATAGGCCATGTCACGGATCACGATCTGCCCATCGCGGACGACGGGGCGCGGGGCGATCTTGTTGAGGCCGACAATCGCGACTTCAGGGAAGTTGATGATCGGGGTGGCGAGAACGCCGCCGATATTGCCGACCGAGGTGACGGTGATGGTGCCGCCCTGGATGTCTTCGAGTTTAGATTTTCCGGCGCGGGCTTCGTCCGCGACGCGCTGCAATTCTGCGGCGATCGAGAGGATGGAGCGGCTTTCGCAATGCTTGACCACCGGCACGATCAGGCCGGTCGGCGTATCCACCGAGATGCCGATGTTGTAGTAATGCTTGACCACCCACTCCTGCGTCTTTTCGTCGAGCATTGAGTTGAGTTTGGGGTGTTTGCGCAGGGTGAGCGCCATCGCCTTGAAGAAGAAGGGCAGGTAGGTGAGCTTGACGCCGTATTCCTCCGCGCGGGGCTTGAGGCTGGCGCGGACTTTTCCCAGCTCGGTGAAATCGCAATCCTCGACATAGGTGAAATGCGCCGCCGTGGTTTTTGACTGGTGCATTTTTTCTGCGATCTTCTTGCGCAGGCCGCGGAAAGGCGTGCGGTCTTCGCGTTTCTCGCCGCTGCCGGCCGGGCCCGGGATGGCCTTCGCGGGAACGCGGGACATCGAGGCGGCCAGCGCCGCGGAGGGGCCGAGCGCGCCGGGGCCGGCAACTGCCATCGCGGCCTGTTCGAGCGAGGTCGGCATGGCACCCTGGAATTCCCCGGGAACCAACAAGTGGTCTGCGGCTTTCTCCACATCTTCACGGGTGACTTGACCCTGGCGGCCGGAACCCTGAATTAGCGCCAGGTCAATGCCCTTCTCGTGCGCGAGCTTGCGGGTGGCGGGGGTGGCGAGGACGGCGCGAGCGTCGCCCGGGGCCGATGCTCGATGCTCGATGCTCGATGCTCGGGCGGGAGCGGATGCCGATGCGGGCGCGGAGACAGCTACGGCAGCGGCGAGTTTGCTCCCCGTCCCTTCCGTCGCAATAACCACGATCACGGCGCCGACTTTGGCGATGTCGCCTTCTTTGCCGCGGGTTTCCACAACTGTGCCGGCGCGCGGCGAGGGCAGCACCACCGTGGCTTTGTCGGTCATCACCTCGACCATCGGCTGATCTTCCTGGATGCCGTCACCCGGCTTCACCAGCCACTTGACGATCTCGCCCTCGACCGTGCCTTCACCGATGTCCGGCAATTTGAATTCAAAGTTCATGGAAATCTCCAGAGATTTTTTACCGCCAAGGCCGCCAAGTTCGCCAAGATTAAGAAGCAGACGAGAAGATCTTCATATTTTTTTATTCTTCTAATGTTTTGGCGCTCTTGGCGGCCTTGGCGGTTATAAATCAGAAATTGATCGTCTTTTCGATGGCCGCGAGGATGCGGCCGGCGTCGGGCATGTATTCGCGTTCGAGGGTCAGGGGATAGGGAATGTCAAGGCCGGTGACGCGCTGCACCGGGGCTTCGAGTTTGAGCATGCATTCTTCGTGGATCGTCGCGGAAATTTCCGCGCCGAAGCCCACGGAGCGGGGCGCTTCATGGACGATGACGGCACGGCCGGTTTTGTTGACCGACTCGCAGACTTTTTCTTCATCCCATGGGGAGAGCGAGCGCAGATCAATCAGTTCGATTGAAATGCCTTTCTCTGCCGCCGCGTCGGCAGCCTGGCGGCTTTCCACCATGGAAGCGCCGTAGGAAATCAGGGTGACCTGCGTGCCTTCGCGTTCAATCCGCGCCTCGCCGATGGGAATGGTGTATGCCTCGGCCGGCACCTCGCCCTTGGCGGAACGGTACAGGCGCTTGGGTTCATAGAAGATGACCGGGTCTTCGTCGCGAATGGCGGCGGCGAGCAACCCCTTGGCGTCATAGGGCGTGGAGGGCATGACCACTTTGAGTCCCGCCGTGTGTATGAAATAGGCTTCGTTCGATTGCGAATGGTAATGGCCGCCGTGTATGCCGCCGCCGCAGGGCGTGCGCACGACCATGGGCAGATTGTATTGCCCGCCCGAGCGGTAGCGCATCTTCGCCATCTCGTTGACGATCTGGTCGAAGCCGGGATAGATGTAATCGGCGAACTGGATTTCCGCGACCGGTCGCATGCCGCCCAGCGCCAGCCCGATGGCGGCGCCGATGATGCCATTCTCGGTTAGCGGCGTGTCCACGACGCGCTCCTCGCCGAATTCCTCATTCATGCCCAGCGAGACGCGGAAGACCCCGCCCAGCTTGCCGACATCCTCGCCCAGCAATATGGTGGTCGGATCGCGGCGGAACTCCTGCTTGAGCGCATCATTGAGCGCCTGGATCATGTTCATTTCGGGCATGAATTTTCTCCTGATTTAACCGCCAAGACCGCCAAGCGCGCCATAGGAATTGTTTTCAATCGGAGCATGTAAACGCTTTCTTTGTTTTTGGCGATCTTGGCGTTCTTGGCGGTTAATAACTCTTAATGGCCGTGATCTAGCGGGCCGTGTTGGGCAATGTATGCTTCGACTTCCGCGAGCTGTTTGCGCATGCGGGGCGTGGGCTCGGCGAAGAGATCATCCATCAGGGTGGAGAGCGCCGGCATGGGGGTGGCTTCGCTCTGCTTGATGGCGGCCTGAACCTGCGCGGCGCAGTCGGCAAGCAATTCTTCTTCCTGTTTGTCGGTCCATAATTTTTTTGTTTCCAGAACTTTGCGCAGGCGGAGGATCGGGTCTTTTTCGCGCCAGGGTTTGACTTCGTCTTCCTTGCGGTACATGCGAGGATCGTCGGAAGTCGAGTGGGCGCCGATGCGGTAGGTCACCGCTTCGATAAGCGTTGCCCCGTCACCGCGGCGGGCTTTCTCCGCGGCTTTTTTCGTCGCGTAGTAAACCCCGATGATGTCGTTGCCGTCAACCCGCACCCCTTCCACACCGTAAGCCGCGCCTTTCTGCGCGAAAGTCTCGGTCGCCGATTGGCGCGAAACCGGGGTGGAGATGGCCCATTGATTGTTGCGGCACAGGAGAATCGCGGGCGCTTTGAAGACGCCGGCGAAATTCATGCCGACATGAAAATCCCCTTCCGAGGTGCAACCCTCGCCGAAGTAAGCGATGGCGACCTGGCCGGTCTTACGAATCTTGAAAGCCCATGCCGCGCCCACCGCATTGGGAATTTCGGTGGCGAGACAGGAGGATATCGAAACGAAATGGTGTTCCTTGCTGGAGAGATGGCAGGGCATCTGCCGTCCCTTGGTGGGGTCGGCGGCTGTGCCGAACTGCTGATCCACGAAGGGTTGCAGCGGCATGCCGCGCCAGAAGAGCGCCGCTGAGCTGCGGTAATCCGGCAGCACCAGATCATCCGGATTCAAGGCGGCGGTCGAACCGATCACTGCGGCTTCCTCGCCGGCCAGGCCGATGTAGAAGCTGATGCGTCCCTGCCGTTGCAGCATAATGAAGCGCTCTTCCACCTTGCGGTTGAAGACCATTTGGGTGTAGAGGCGCAGGAGCAGTTCGTCAGGCAATCCCAGCTCTTTGAAGAGGTCAGGGCGGACGATTTTTCCATCGGGGGCGACGATCTGGAAGAGCCCGAGGGCGGGATCTCCTTCCATGTCGAGCAGCGGTTTTTTAGCAGCGGCTTTGGCCATGCGCGAAACCTCGAAATTGTTCGCCCCCAAGGGCGGGATGTGTAAGCGCGATATTTTGCCTCAGTTTAGTCTCGCGTCTTGAAGAAAATTTTCACCGCCAGCATTCAGCTTCGTTTTAAACCTATTGTTTTAGAAACATTAGGACGATAAAAATAGTTGATTTATTTAATATGCACGCATATAATAGCCCAAGAATCAGCGTTCAAAACTCCTGCGTTTTCAACCCGATCTCCGCCTCCCAATGTCCCGCGAATTTCCCTCCCTTTTCGCCGCGCCGCAAGCCCGCGCCGGTTTTTTGCTGCGCCAAGCTGCCCACCGCTGGCAACGGGCGCTGCGCGATGCCCTGGCGCCGCTCGATCTTACGCCCGCGCAGTTCATTCTCCTCGCGGGTCTGGCTTGGCTGGCGGACGATCCCGAACCCGTCACGCAAAATCGTCTGGCCACCCACGCCGCCGCCGATCCGATGATGACCTCGCAGGTCGTGCGCACGCTGGAAAAAAAAGGACTGCTGCGCCGCGATCGTTCTTTGGGCGACAAACGAACCCGCACCCTGGCGCTTACCGCCCAGGGGGAACGGCTGGCCGGGCGGGCGGTAGCCGTCGTGGAACGGGTGGACGAAACTTTCTTCGGCGACGCCGGCCTGCCCACGGACAAGGCCGCCGCGATCTTTACCCGCCTCGGCCGGGCCTAAGGGGTCGTAAACGCTACGATTGGGATTTGACGGTGATCGGAATTTTCCGGCCGCGTGATTTGGCGAGGGCGGCATAGGCTTTGCGGGCGGCGGTGATGCCGCAGTCGCGGAAATTGGCGGGATTTTTCCAGAATTTTTCGAGGTCGCCGCGCCGCTGATCTTCATAGGCGCAGACCTTGAGCATCATCTGCAATTTGTCGGCGGCGTGCACCAGCCGGGCTTCGTAAGTTTTCAAAGCCAGCGATTCCTCGTAGGCTGCTTTCCAGCTGGCGGGCAGCGACGCGAGGATTTCCCCGCCGGCGGCGGCTTCCGCTGCCGCCAGCGCGCCGTCCGGGAAATAATGTTGATAACGCAGCACCATGTCGCCGGTGCGGCTTTCGGCGATGTCGTGGAGAAGGGCCATGAGCAGCAGCTTCGCGCGATCCACCGGCTTGCCTTCCAGCTCTGCAAGGCCCAGCGCAGTCAATGCAACGCCGTGACTGTGTGCCTGTACGCTTTCCCCTTCCGGAATTCCCGAGATGACGAAGCCGCCGCGGCGGATCTGTTCCAGCGAATTCGCCTCGCGAATGAAGGCCAGAAAATCGAGTACGCGCAATGTCGCCTTGTGGCGTGTCAGGGCGCCGACGCGGCGCCGGAAGCAGCGATCGGGGGCGCGCCGGGCACGGCCGCCGGCGCTTGAATTTCCCTCAAATTCTCGCTGAGCCGCTGCGCCCCTTCGCGCACTTTGTAATCGGGGTCTTCGGCGATCGCAGTTTTCAGCCGCGCTTCAAGACGCGGGTCGCGAAGTATCGCCAGCCCTTTCAGGCCATTCAGCACCGCCGCGCTGCGATTTTCAGGACTGACGGGATACTCATGCCATTCGCCGACGGCGCCGGTGCGCGGATCCAACGCCTGCTGGCGCAGCGTGATTTTTCCGAGCGCCTCGCGGTCAGTCATTTGCCAGAGGATTTCTGCGCCTGCCGCATCGCCCAGGCGGGCCAGCGCGAGCGCGGCATTCCAGCGCACATCCACGGTTTCATCGCCGAGCAGGGCGCGCAGCCGCTCGCGCGCCGCCTCCCCGCCAGCCGCCCCCAGGAGCCCCATGCCATACGCGGCGATTTTGCGCAGGCCCGGATCGGGATCGCTTGAATATTTGATGAGCGGCGCCGCAGCGTCAGGCGAACCGGTGCGTCCCAGCGCGGCAAGTGCGTAAATTTTCGCCTGCGAGCCCCCCTTTTCATCGGGGCCTTCAAGTGCATCGCTCAACGCCTTCACCACCCGGGGATCGCCCGTGGCGCCCAGCGACATGGTGAAATAGTCGCGCACCTCGACCGTGCGGCCGAGCAGCAGCGTCAAAACCTGGCGCGTTGCGGGGTCATCCGCCTTGGCGCTTTGCCAGCCCTTGAGCAGCGCATCCACCACGCGCGGATCTTTGAGCAGCTCGGGTTTTTGTCCGGCGCGGCGGCTCAATTCGTTGGCCGCTTCCCAGCGCGCGTTGCCCTTCTCATTCTGAATCTTGCCGATCAGCTTTTCGACGGGCCGGTCGCTGGTCGAAATGCGCGCGAACAATAGAAAAATTCCCAGCACCGCAAGGCAGACCGCCATGGGGATGAGAAACAGCTGGGTCAGTCCGCTTTTGTGAACACGGCGGGCCGGGCGGGCATCGGGCGAAGCCGGCGCCGCAGGCGTTTGAGGTTCTGTCATGGAGGAATTCCTGCGTGGAGATGGAAAAATTAAAGGGAATTATCGCCTATCTCCCCGCCTGCACCTTTCGCCACTGCGCGACATTGCGCAGGTGTTCTTCATAGGTGTCCGCAAATTGATGACCGCCGGTACCGTCCGCGACAAAGTAAAGCGCGCGGCTGTCGGCGGGGCTCAGCGCGGCAGCCAGGCTGGTGTCGCTCGGCGCGCCGATCGGGCCAGGGGGAAGACCGGTGTGCGTGTAGCTGTTGTACGGCGTTTCGATCGTCATCTCGTCGTGGCCCGCGATGCCGTGATAACGGCCGGTTCTTTCGAGTCCATAAATATTCACCGGGTCGGTCTGCAGCGGCATGCCGAGTTTCAGGCGATTGGCAATCACGGCGGAGACCAACGGCTTTTCCGCATTCAGCGCGGTTTCCCGTTCGATGATCGAGGCGATGGTGCAAATTTCCCGTCTGGACAGGCCGCGCGCCTGCGCTTGCGCTTCGCGTTCGGGCGTCCAGAATTTATCTCCCGCCGCCCGCAGATGCGCGAGCGCCCCTGTGGCAGTGAGGGGCTTCGTGAAAAGATAGGTGTCAGGACGGATCACCCCTTCAAATTCATCGGCCCAGCCATTCACTTGCGTCGGAGTGGGCGCGGGAAACAACCCCGCGGCCGTGAATTTCTGCAGCGTCTTGGCGACGGTATCCCCCGGCACCACCGTGACCTTGTAAGTTTTCACCTTGCCCGCAAGTAAAATTCCGACCGCGTCCCAGGCGCTGACTGCTCCGGAAAATTCATATTCGCCTGTCTTGATGCGCCCCGCCCCGCGCCGCACCAAGAGCGCCAGTTCCATTTGTTCCGGCCTGCGCACGATTCCCCGCGCGACCAGGTCATGGGTGATTTTGAGCCCCCCCCATCCCGGCTCTACGAGATAGAGCTGGGGCGTAGCCAGCTGAACCGGCCAGAACAATGCGGCGGCAATGCCGGCAGCGGCGAGCAAAACCAGGAAAAAAAACCACTGGAATATTTTTTTCATCGGGTGCGCTCCATTATTCTCCGTTCATCCGTCGCCGTTCGAGAAAAGCCTCGAGGATCAGCGTCGCCGCCAGTCGGTCGCTTTCCCCGTCGCGCCGCTTCATCTTCCGGGTGCCCATTTCATCCATCAGGCGGCTCGCCGCCAGACTGGTCATGCGCTCATCCCAGCGGTGAATGGGCAAGCCGGGCGCGGCGGTTAACTTGGCGATGAATTTTTCCACCTCGGCCGACATTTCGCTTTCGCCGCCATCCATCTGCAGCGGCACCCCGATCACGATTTCCCCGGCCTTCGTTTCGACGATCAGCGCCCGCACCGCCGCGAGTTGCGCCTTGGGAAATTCATGTTCCAAAACCCCCGACCGTCCCGCCAGCATGCCCAGCGCATCCGACAGCGAATAGCCGGTGCGGCGCCGGCCGTAATCGAGGGAAAGAACGCGGGCCATTCGGCAATTATCATCGCCCCGGCCGGCGCCGCAGCGCTTTCAAAGCCCCTGCGGATAAGCCTCTTCGCCGTGCAGCCCGGCATCGAGGCCGGTGGATTCATGCGCTGCATCCACCCGCACGGGGGTGACTTTGTTGATGAGCCAGAGCATGCCCCAGGTGAAGGTGAAGGCCCAGACACTGGAGATCGCAACGGCGGCGCACTGTTTTCCGAAAAATCCGGCGCCGCCAAGCAGCAGGCCGTCGGCGCCGGCGGGGTTCCAGGCTTTCGCCGCGAAGAGGCCGAGGAAGAGAATCCCGATGAAGCCGCCGACGCCGTGCACGCCCCAGACATCGAGGGCGTCGTCCCAGCCGAGTTTGTTTTTCAGCGCGACCGCGTAATAACAGATGATTCCAGCGAGAATGCCGATGAGCGCGGCAGCCGCTGGGGAAACGAATCCAGCTGCGGGCGTGATGGTGGCGAGGCCTGCGACGGAGCCCGTGAGCAGTCCCACGAATTTGGGCTTGCCCGCGTTCATCCACTCAACGAGCAGCCAGGTAATGCCGGCGAAGGAAGCAGCAATGTCGGTGTTGAGAAAGGCCGAAGTGGTGATCGAATCCACGCGCAGCTCGGAACCGGCGTTGAAACCATACCAGCCGAACCACAAGAGGCCGGTTCCCAGCGCGATGAGGGGAACACTATGCGCCACATTCTCCACCACCCTGCGCCGTCCCACGAAGAGGATGGACGCGAGCGCGGCGAAGCCGGCGGTGTTGTGCACCACGATGCCTCCTGCGAAATCGAGCACGCCCCACTTCGCCAGCAGGCCGTCCGGATGCCAGATCATGTGACAGAAGGGAAAATAAACAAAGATCAGCCAGCCGGTGAGAAAGAGGAAATAAGCCTTGAAGGTGACCCGGTTGGCGAAGGCGCCGGTGATAAGCGCGGGGGTGATGATCGCGAACATCATCTGGTAGGCGATGTGCACCATGAGGGGAATTCCCGCGCTGGAGCCGCCCAGCGTGAACATCGTGGAGAGCGTGACCCCGTTGAGAAACGCGTAGTGGGTGGGATCGCCGATGATTCCGCCGATCGACGGGCCGAAGCACATGGAATAGCCGAAGGCGAACCAAAGCACCGTGGTCCAGCCCAGGCTGAGGAAACTCTGGAACATGATGGTCAGGACATTCTTGCGCCCGACCAGGCCGCCATAAAAAAAGGCGAGCCCCGGCGTCATCAGCATCACCAGGCTGGTGCATAGCAGCATGAACGCGGTGTTGCCGGTGTCAATGGGCAGAGCGTGTGGATCCATTGGGAACTCCTGGGTCGGGACAATGAGAAGTCAGGGCGAAAGAATCAACCGCCGGCCTGCCGCACTAACTCCGATCTTGATCATGCGAGAATATAACGACCGCGCAAAGCATACACCACTCGCGCCCGCGCGCCGTCCACCTTTGATGGCATTGCGCACTTTTTGAAAACAATTTCGGAAAGCCGGCGGCGATAGTTTTTTGGGATGCGCACCCACTATAATTTTTCCGTGCTGGATCTTTTGAAAATTCGCAAGAAGGCGGGCCGCCGCTCAGCAGGCGCCGAAGCGGTTCAGCCCGCTGCGGCGGAACCCGTGCACGCTCCCCCGGGACTTGCCGTCGAACCGGAATTTGAAAAAATAAAACTGATTCCGGAAGCCCCGGCTTTCGCGCCGGAGCTGGAACTATTCACGCCACCGGACGCGCCGGAGCGAACAATCGCAGCTACGCCAGCCGGAACTGCGCCGGCCCGAACTGCACCGGCCCAGACAGCGGCCATGGAATATGAGGCGATCCCGCCGCAGGGGAAGTCGGCCAACGCATCGTTTGATCCGGAAGTTTCTTACCCTGCGCCGCCGCGTGACCCGGATGCGCAGCGCCATGCCGCATCGCGCCGTTCGTCCCCGGCGGCGGAAGACTTGAATTCCGGCACCTCCGCGATGGCGCGCGGAAACCCGCAATCGTCCATGCATTCGCCTCTGGCTCGCGCCCTGATCGTGGGCGCTGCGGAAGCCGCCGCCGCCGAACCGGAAGCGGTCAAACCGGCCCCCCCGCCCTATGATCCCGAGCGGGAATTGACCAATCGCTTTCTTTTGTGCCGCGTGCATGGCGAAACTTTCGCGGTGCCGATTGGCGAGATTCTTGAAATTCTGCGCGAACGGCCGCTCACACCCGTGCCCCTGACCGGCGCAGCGATGGCGGGGGTTCTCTCCCTGCGAGGCAGAATGGTTCCCGTGATTGACGCGGCGCTGCGCCTCGGGTTTTCCGCCGCAGCAAGCGACGAACAAACCCGCATCGTGGTGTTTGAGCAGAATGAAGAATGGATCGGGCTGCGGGTGGCGGGCGTCGGGCAGGTCAGCACCATCGCTCCCGATACGCTGCAACATCCCGGCGCGGCGCTGGGCGAAGCCAACGCTGAATTGCTGAGCGGCATTTCCCGCAATGGCGATGGTTTTGTGGCGGTGCCGGTGCTTGCGCGCCTCCTGGAAGTGGCGCGATGAGCGGCGAACTCCGAGGGGACTCTGCCCGCGCAGCAGAAACCGCCGGCAGTGCCGTCTACACATGCACGGCCTGCGGCGCGCAGCTGCGCACGGCGCAACCCCCGCCGCCCGGATCCTTTCGCTTGGCGTGTCCGTCGTGCAAAGCCGTCTTTTTGGTCGAACCGGCTGTCCAGGCGGGGCAAATTGCGCCCGCCCTCGCCGCCCCCACCTCGTCGGCCTCCCCTTACGGCGGCGTCTGGGTGTGCGAGCCGCGTGAAGATTTCGCCGGGCGGCTGGCCCGCGCGCTGCACAAGATCGGTTTTGAGCCCACCGTGATCACCGGGCCCAACGAGCCCTCCGGTATGCCCATTCCCAGACTTGCGCTGGTGTCGTCGTTCTACCTCGCGATGCCCGACGGCCTTTGGGGGCGCCTTCAAAGCGCCGAGCCCCGCCCCCGCCTGATTTTGCTGGGGGAGATTCATAACGCCAACCGTTACCATCGCACGCCCGACCGTCTCTATGGCGCTGACGCGTATCTCGAGGAATTGCCGGATGACGCCCGGCTGGAAACCGCATTGCGCGAAAGACTCGGCCTGCGCGCGCCCGACCCGCCGCCAGACGGCGACGATCCGGCCGCGCTGAAGCTGGCGAGAGAGATGTTTTCCGATCTCATCATGCAGAACAGCGACACCCTGAGCGGACTCGACGCAGGCGGCGCGGCGATTCATTGCGCGGATGAGGTCGAGCGCGGCCGGCGCCACCTCGAAGAGCGCTTCCCCGGCGCGGGCGGCCTGATCGTGGCGATGTTCAATGATTATCTGCGCTTGAAAATTTGATCCGGCGCAATCGAAGCACCGCATGACCGACGCCCGCACGCCAGCGCCCGCCCCGGATCTCGGGCCGGATCTCGGGGATAATCCCGAAGCCCGGCGGGCCCACGCGGTGGCGCTGGCCGCCACGGCGACCGCGTCCGATCTGCCGCTGCTGATCGCTTTTCTGAGCGATGAAAGCTGGCGGGTGCGCAAGGCGGCAGTGGCGGGATTCCGCCGCCTGCCCGCCGATCAGGCCGCCCCGGTGCTGATCGCCAACCTGGCCGATGAGGAAAACGCCGGCCTGCGCAACAGCGCTCTCGAGGCGCTGCAGGAATTCGGCGAGGCGGCGGTTCAGCATCTGCATCGCGCGCTCAAGTCGGTGGATGCGGATACCCGCCTGGCGCTGCTCGGACTTTTGGGGCAGATCGCGCAACCCGACAGCGTGCCGTATGTGCTTTATTATCTCGGCAGCACTGACCGCAACGCGGTCGCCGCGGCCGTCGCCGCGCTGGGGGAAATCCGGGATCCCTCCGCCACGGAAGTGTTGGTGAAATTGCTGGCGGGCGCCGATGATTGGCTGGCGACGCAGGTGATCGAAGCGCTCGGAGAAATCGGCGATGGCACCGCGCTGGAGGGCCTCGCATTGGCTGCCGCCTCGCCGGGACCGCGCCGCCGCGCCGCCTGGTCTGCGCTGGGTCGCATCGGCGGTCGCGAGGCGCAGACGGCGCTGTTGACCGCGCTCCAGCACGAAGAGCGTTTTCCGGTCGAAGCCGTGCTGGCCCTGGTCGCTTTACATGGCCGTTTGATGCGGCGCGTCACGACGCAAAGCCTGGCTGCACGCCTGCGCGATGAAATCAAGGCCGCTTTTCCCGCTGCCCGCGGAACCGAATTGGCGCGGGCGATCGGCCGCGCCACGCCTCCATCCCGGGGCGACCTGGCCCGCTTTGCCCTGTGGACCGGGCGCCAGGAACTCCTGTCCGCCGCGCTGAACGGCCTCGCGCCCGGGGATCTGCGCGACGAAGACCTCGCCGTCCTGGCGCAGATTCCGCAGGCGGGCGAGGCCGTCGTTGCCGCATTCAACGCGGCCCTTGAAACCGAGCGGCAACTGGCGCTGGCGCCAGCGCTGGGGCGTCTTGTGCCCGCGGGCGGGGAGCCGGTGTTGATTAACGCCCTGACCGGCGCCGATTCGCTGTTGCGGGAAGCCGCCCTGGCCGCACTGACCGAGGCGGGCGGTCCCGCAGCGTTATCTGCGATCACAAGAACCGCTTTCGACGACCCCGCACTGTTGCCCCCCGCTATCGCCGCCTGTCAGGCGGTGCTGTCCCGCCATCCGCAGTCGGCTGCGCCCCTGCGGGACTACCTCGCGCAATGCCTCGTCGCCGCCGATCCCACCGCGCGACTCGCGGCGATCCGGTTGGCCGGGGCCCTGGCGCCGCAAGCGCTGGCGGAGGCCCGCGAGAATTTGCTGCGGGATGCCGCCGCCCCCGTACGGGCCGCCACCCTTGAAGCGGCGGGGCCGGGCGTCCTGCCGGCGGAAATCCTGCGGCGCATGCTACTCGACGAAGCGCCTGCGGTGCGCCGGCAGGCTTTGCGTTTGCTTCGACACGAGGGCCTCACCACGCCGGTCCTCGATCAGGCGCTTGCCGATCCCGATCTTTGGCTCAGGGCCGATGCGGCCGCCACGCTGGCGGTGGCGAAAGAGGCGGAGCAGGAGCGCGGTTTCGCCTTGCTGGGCGAATGGCCCGAACCCGTCGCTGCCGCGTTCCTGGGGGGGCTTGAACCCGCGAGCGTACGCGCGCACGAAACCGCCCTGATCGCGGTTTCGCATGATCCGCGCAGCGAGGTCGCCCGCGCTGCCGTTGCGACGCTGGCCCGTTGCCGGCTCGCATCGGCCGAACCTTTCCTTCGCGACTGGCTGGCGTCGGCGCAGACCGCGCGGGTGCTGGCGGCGCTGGAGTTGTCCGCGGCGCCCGAGTTTGCGGCTTTGCATGATCTCGTCTTGCGCCGCTTGGATCGCCTTCAGGAGCCCGCCGTTCGCCGTCTCGCCCTGACCGCGCTGGCCGGCATGCAGCAACCCGAGGCCATTGCCGCGGCACTGCGGCTGATGGAAGATGACAGCGCGGGCGAGGCGGCGCTGGCCTATCTGCGGGCTATGAAAAGATTTCATCCGCAGCTTTTGCGCCATGCCGCCGCCGCTGGCAGTCCCAGGGTTCGCTCGGTGGTGCGTGAACTGCTCGGGGAATCCGCGTGATGCCCGCAATGAACGGGCTGGACGCGCTGCCGCCGCTCTCGGATGAGCTGTTTTACGATCTCGCCGAGCTGATCTACAGTGAATGCGGACTGCGCTTCGAAGAGAACAACCGGTTTTTGCTGCACAAGCGGCTGGCCGCGCGGCTGCCCGCGCTGGGGATGCCCGGTCTTCGCGATTATTTTCTCTATCTGAAATTCGATCCCGCCCGCGCCGGGGAATTCGCCGCGCTGCACTCCGCGCTCACCACCAATGAAACTTATTTCATGCGCGAAAACGGGCAGCTCAAAGCCTTCGTCGCCCACGCCGTTGCGAGGCTGTCGGTCAGCTCCTATCCCGGAAGCCGCCGCCTGCGCATCTGGTCGGCGGGCTGTTCGAGCGGCGAGGAAGCCTACAGCCTGGCGCTGCTGCTGACCGAAGCGGGCATCCGGCCGCTTGATTTTGAAATTATCGGCTCCGACATCAGCGACAAAGTGCTCGCCAAGGCGCGCAGCGCCACCTACACCGTGCATTCATTCCGTTTTCTCGACCCCGGTTTCCGCGACAAATATTTCTCCCCGGCGCCGGGCGATCAATGGACCCTGCGCGAACCATGGCGGGGACTCGTCGCCTTTAATGCGGTCAATCTTTATCGCGATCCGCGCCTGGCGTTATTCGGCCAGTTCGACGCGATTTTCTGCCGCAATGTGCTGATCTATTTCGACAGCGATTCGAAGCTGGCCGTCCTGCGCAATCTGTTGCCGCGCTTGCGTGACGGCGGTCTGCTTTTCCTCGGCCATTCCGAAAGCCTGCTCACCCTGGAAACCCCCTTCAAAATGTCGCGCATCGACGGCGAATTCGCCTATACGCGCTAATCATCCATCCACATCACACCCATGCCCGATCCCGTGAAAAAAATCCGCGTCCTCGTTGTTGATGATTCCGCCTACAACCGGCGGGCGCTCAGCGCCGTGCTGGCGAGCAGCGACCGGATCGAGGTCATCGGCACGGCGTACGACGGCGAGGACGCCATCCGCAAAGTGCTGAAGCTGAAGCCCGATGCGGTAACCCTCGACCTGGAAATGCCGCGCATGGACGGCTTTGCGCTGCTGCGCTGGTTGATGGTGAATCATCCGGTGCCGGTGTTCGTGGTCTCGGCGCGCGAGTCCAATCGCTCGGTTTTCAAGGCGCTCGACTTGGGCGCCGCTGATTTCATCGTCAAGCCGCAGAGCGTCGTGCCCAATATGGAATTGATCCGCGACGAAATCGTGGGCAAGATCGCCGGGGTCGAGCGGATGGATGTCAGCAAGCTGGCGAAGCGCGCCTTCGAAGCGCCGCGCCTGGCGCCCACGCCGTCTCCCAAGCCGTCCGCGGAAGTTGCGACGGGACGCGTCGAAGGACTCATCGTGGTCGCCGCCTCGACCGGGGGGCCGCCGGCGGTTCAGCAGCTGCTGACGGTGCTGGCGCCCGCACTTGCGCGCACGGCGGTGGTCGTCGCCCAGCATATGCCGGCCGTCTTCACCGCACTGTTCGCGGAGCGGCTGGACAAACTCCTCCCGCTGCGCGTCAAGGAGGCCGAGCCCGGGGAAATTCTGCATCCGGGCCACGCCTACATTTTGCCGGGCGGTCGCTGCGCCCGCGTCATCGCCTCGCCGGGAGGGGCTTCGGCTTTTGAATTGAGGGAAAAACTGCCCCAGGAACGCTATGCTCCCAGCGCCGACTGGCTATTCATCTCTGCGGCGGCCCTTTACGGCCGCGCGGCGCTGGGTCTGGTGCTCACAGGCATGGGCGATGACGGCATGGCGGGCGCGGC
>JAYVQF010000091.1:0-9340 GCA_043777195.1 Thermoanaerobaculia bacterium | reverse complement strand
CCGCGAGCCCTTCGGGCATTTCGGGCCGGTTGCCCTTGTAATCGGGATATTCCACATGGCGGAAAGTCGGCTCCGGCCGGTCGAAGATCACCCCGACGAAATCGGGTTTGTAATCCTTCACCGCCTTGCGCAGGCTGCTGGCGAGCCCGTACAGCGCGCCCGACTCCCGCCCATCCGGCGCGGTGAGGCGGCCCATCGCAAAATGCGCGCGAAACAGCAGGGACGAGCCGTCAATCAATAAATATTTGCCAGCCATGGACGGCGATTATCCCCGCTGCGAGGCTCACTTCAATGCTTCCCGTATGAGCGTTGCCAAAGCCGCGATGAAGCCGGGATGGTCGTTGAGGGCGGGGACGCGGTGCCATTGGAGGCCGCGCTGTTCGGCTTGGGGGCCCCACAACTGGTCGAGTTCATACAAAGTCTCGGAGTGATCCGATACAAAGGTGATGGGATAGACTACGGCATGCTTGAGGCCGCGTTTCACGAAATCGTCGATGGTTTCGATGGGATACGGGCGCACCCACTTGACCGGCCCGACGCGCGATTGAAAGGCATAATCCCAGGAGCCACTCCAGCCGAGCGCGGCGACCACGGCCTCCGCCGATTTCTTCACCGATTCAACATAGGTTTCCCCCGCGTCGATCATGGATTGCGGCAGCCCGTGCGCGGAGAAGATCAGGCCGGTGGCGGGAAGATCGTCATTCGGTATCGTCGCCAGCATTTCGCGCATCTGCGCGGTGATCGCGGCGATCATTTCCGGCTGCTGCGGATATTCGCAAATTTCCGTCAGCGCGCCTTCGTTGCCGCCGACTGCGCGCCAGGCGGCTTTGAAATCTTCACCGGAAGAAAGCGTCGTCGCTTTGGCATATTGCGGATAAAGGGGCAGAAGCACCACCCGCTTCACCTCTGCCGCTTGCAGCTGCCTGACCGCGAGTTCCGCGCGCGGCCGCCAATAGCGCTGAGCGACCACCACGGTTGCATTCAGGCCGCCATCGCGCAATGATTTTTCCAGCGCCGCCCGCTGTAATTCGGTGAAGGCGTTGATCGGCGATTTGCCGCCGATTTTTTCAAAATTAGAACGCGAATAGGGCGCCCGGCGCAAGGCGATGAGTTTCGCAATTAGCGGCCGCAACGGGCGCAGCCAGGAGGGCAGGGGGATGATCAGCGGGTCGCGGAAAATATTCTCAAGGTAAGGACGCACCTCGTCGAGCGACTCCGGGCCACCGTAATTCATGAGCACAACGCCGATAGATTCAGTCATGAGGCTTAGACCGTCCGCGAATACCTTACGCTGCTGGCCGGCAGCCGCGCATCGAAGGGCATCACGAGATTGCGGATGAGGAATCGGCCGCGGGGAGTGACTTGCAAGCGGTCGGGGTGCAACTCGATGAGCCCGTCCGCCGCCATGGGTGCGAGTTCGGTGAGGGCGTCAGAAAAATGATCATTGAAATCGATGGAGAATTGTTTCGCGATAACGGCTTTGTCAAGGCGAAAATTGCACATCAGGTTCATGATGACTTCGCGGCGCAAAAGGTCTTCATCGGTCAATCTAATGCCGCGCATCGCCGGGATATTCCCCGCGCCGGCGCTCTGTTCGTAGAGGGGCAATTCCTTGAAGTTCTGCGAATAGCTGGGGCCGATCTCGGAAATCGCGGAGACGCCGAAGGCATACAAATCCAGTCCGGCCAATGTCGAATAGCCCTGGAAATTGCGGTGCAGCGAGCCCGCCGCCTGGGCTTTCGCCAGCCGGTCTTCGGGTCGGGCGAAATGATCCATGCCGATGAAGACGAAGCCGGCGTCGAGAAAGCGGTTCGCCGCGAGTTCAAAGAGATCCATTTTCACCTGCGGCGTCGGCAGCGCCGCGGCGTCAATGAGCGACTGGTGCTTGATCATCTCGGGCAGGTAGGCAAAATTGAAAAGCGCGATACGATCGGGCGCGAGGGTCAGCACTTGGTCAATCGTTTTCGCGAATCCCGTCACGCTCTGATGCGGCAGCCCATACATCAGATCCACATTGACAGAAGTGAATCCGCGCGCGCGCGCCGCGACGATGCAGTCGCGGGTGAGTTCATAAGGCTGGATGCGGTTGACCGCAAGTTGCACCCGCGGATCGAAATCCTGGATGCCCAGCGAAAGCCGCGTCCAGCCGTGCTTTTGCAGCGCATCAAAATGTTCCGGCCGGGTTTCATTGGGGTGGACTTCGATGCCCAGCTCGGCATCGGGGGCGAAATCAAAGCGCGAGCGCAGGGCTGCGCAGAGCCGGTCGAGCGCCTCGGGCGGGAGAAAAGTCGGGGTGCCGCCGCCAAAATGCGCTTGACGGACTTTGCGCCCCGGCTTGACGAACTTCGCGACCGTGTCGAGCTCTTTCTCCAGATTGTCAAGATACGGAAAGCTGCGTTCGTGATCGCTGCGCACCAGCATGTTGCAGCCGCAGAAATAACAAAGCTTCTCGCAGAAGGGAAGATGGACATAGAGCGACAGATCGGGTGGCGCCGAGGCCGCGTTGGTCTCACGCAGAATCTCCGCCACCGCCGCCGCGCCGAATTCCGGCGAGAAATGGGGCGCGGTCGGATAACTCGTATAGCGAGGTCCCGGCCGGTCATATTTCTCGATCAATTCCCGGTCAAATTTTGCGAGCATGGGGATTCCGAGATGGAGAAACCGCTAAACACGCGAAACACGCTAAAACAAGCCAAAGATAAATGTCGCCAGGATTTCAGTTCCGCGCGAAGCCCTTTCGCGTATTTCGCGGTTTTCTTTCTCAGTATTTTATGTGGGTGAAATTGCGTGATTACCGCGCTGCCGTAGTGATGAGCTCGCCGGATTGCCGCTGCCCTCTCATCTCCAGACAAAGGTGGCGGGCGGTGAGGGTGACTTCCAATTTGCGCGGCTTGAGGAGGGCCGCCAGCGCGTCGGCGATCTGCGCGGTGAGCCGTTCCTGAACCTGGAGACGGCGGGCATAGACATTGACCACCACCGGAAATTTCGACAGGCCGAGTATTTTTTTACCCGGGGTGTAGCGAATATCCGCCGTGCCGAAGAAGGGCAGCAAGTGGTGTTCGCACACCGAATAAAAGGCCAATCCGGCCACCCGGATTTCGTCGCGCGATTCGGCCGGGAAAAGGGCATCGGCGGTCAGGGCGTCGGCATGCTGGTCATACCCGGCGAGCATCTCCTCCCACGCCGCGCTCACCCGCGCCGGGGTGGCGCGCAAGCCCGCGCGTTTCGCATTGCCGGGCAGGGTGGCAAGAAAATCGCGCACGGCGCGCTGGCGTTTGGCACTCACCGGTGAATGATAACGGGCGTGCGCCGAGCTTAAAATTGCGGCGAATGTCGCGCAAGATTCTGCTGCTCAAAATCGCGGTGCATGCGCTGTGCCTGTGGCCATTGCTGCGTTTGCTGCTCGGGTTCAAGGGCTGGTTCGGCTTGGACCTCACCGCCAACCCCATCGAACGGATCACCCTGGTCACCGGCGGCGCGGCGCTGCTTATTCTGGTTTGGTCGCTGGCGGTGACGCCGATCCGCCGGCTCAGCGGTTGGAACGACGCCGTCAAATTCCGCCGGCTGCTGGGACTCTACGCGTTCTTCTACGCGCTGTTGCACTTCGCGACCTACCTCGCGCTCGACAAGCAGTTTGCCTGGGGCGAAATCGGCCGCGACCTGACCCGGCGGCGGTTCATCATCGCGGGCTTGAGCGCCTTTGTGATGCTGGTGCCGCTTGCCTTCACTTCCACTCGCGGCTGGATTCGCCGCCTTGGACGCAACTGGACGCGGCTGCATTGGCTCGCCTATCCCGCCCTCATCGCCGCGCTCATCCATTTCATCTGGAAGGTGAAGGTCATCGACTTGCGCCCGCTGGCCTACGGCGCGGCCGTCGCGCTGCTGCTGGGATTCCGGATTTTCTGGATGGTGCGGGAGCGGCTGAAGAAACCGGTCAGTCGCCTGTAGCTCGCGCGCCTTGCGCCCCGCCCGCTCTCGGGTGTTTCCCCGATTGTCCCCGCCCGGGAATTGCGCCATAATTACGCGTGATGAAGATTTTACTTGCTGACGACATGAAATCGTTCCTCGATCTCGAGCGGAGTTTCCTCTCCCGCGGCGAGTGCGAGCTGTACACCGCGGGCACCGGCCTGGAGGCGCTAAAGCTCGCCACCCGGCTGCACCCCGATCTCATCCTTTTGGATGTGGAGATGCCTGAGATGACCGGCATCGAGGCCTGCCGCCTCTTGAAGTCCAACCCGCAGACCGCTTCCATTCCCGTGGTGATGATTTCCGCCAGCGGCCGCCGCGAAGAGTCGGTAAAGGCGGGCGCCAATGATTACGCGCAAAAGCCGATCGACGAGGTCACCTTCCTCTGCCTCGTCAAAAAGCACGCCGGCCTGAAAGAGCGGCACGACCTGCGCGTTCCCTTCGGCAGCCCGGTCACGCTGCGCGGCCCGGCGGGTGATTTTCCGTGCAGTGCGCGCGATCTTTCCTCCTCCGGCATGGCCCTCATCATCGAGGCGCGGCCGCCGCTGGGCGAACAGTTCACCGCCCGCCTGGCGCTGCCGCTGCGCGAGGGGCCGCAGACCGTGCAGGTCTCCTGCGTCATTGTCCGCCACTTGCAGGACGGCATCGCCGTTCGCTTCTTCGATATGACCTCGGGCGCGGCGATGGCCATCCAGGAATTCATTTCGCGGTAATTCCCGTGACTCTGCGTCCGAAGACGGTCATCGGCATCGCTTTCGTCGCGCTGCTGGGTTTTGGGGGATGGCTGCTGATCGCCGGTTCTGACGGGGGCAATCTACGCTATTACAAGGCGGCGGAATATGCAGCCCTCGCGAAAAACCCCGGCGCCTGCCAAGTGCACGGCACGGTCGCGGCCGGTTCGGTCGAGCGGTTGCCGGTGGGCGTGCGCTTCGTGCTGCAAGACGGTGCCGCGCGCATCCCGGTGGAATACCGCGACATCGTGCCCGATGCCTTCGCGGAAAATCGCGAACTCGTGGTGGAGGGGCGGGGCGATGCCGGCGGCTTTCGCGCCGAGCGGCTGCTGGTCAAATGTCCCTCGAAATACAACCCGGCGCAGGAAAAGGCGCGCAGCGCGCCGGCGAAGTAACGCGCCGGGCGTTCGCATTCGAAGGCGCAATATTTTTTATGCGCGACACCTTTCGCCTCTCCACCGCGGAACGCCTCTTCAAACCTTCGAAGCATCCCGGCGTCGAGTTCTGCTCGCTACGCTTTGACAAGGCCACCGGCGCCGGCGCGGTGCTGCTGCGCATGGCGCCCGGCTGCGCCTATCCCGCCCACCGCCACACCGGGGGCGAGGAGGTGCTGGTTCTGGAAGGGGAACTGATCGTGGGCGCCGAACGCTTCGGCCCCGGTGATTATTTATGGAGCGGCATAGATTCCATCCACGCCCCGCGCACCGAGACGGGCTGCCTGCTCTTCTCCAGTTTTCCCGCGGCGGTGGAGGAATTGATTTAACCGCCAAGACGCCAAAGCGCCAAGTGAAGATCAGAAGACAGAATGAAAATAATTATTTCGATTATCTTGGCGTCTTGGCGTCTTGGCGGTTGTCTTCTCTCCGATCCCGCCATGCCATAATTACCCGGCTTTGCGCTATCTGTGCGTTTCTGATTTGCACGCCAATATCGAGGCCTTCACCGCGGTTCTCAATCAGGTGAAGCGAAAAAAACTCGACGGCGTTTTGTGCATGGGGGATGTCGTTGACTACGGCGCCTCGCCCAATGCGGTGACGCACTTGCTCATGGCGCAGCGCAATGTCACCCTCATCCGCGGCAATCACGAGCGCGCGGCACTGGGCATTGACAACGCCGAGAGCTTCAATCCCGTCGCCCGCACCTCGGCGATATGGACCGGCACCCAGCTCGACGACAAGGCCCGCAAATACCTGAGCAGCGCCGAGCTCGGGCCGCTGGAATTCGCGCCCGGCGTCATCCTGTGCCACGGTTCGCCTTATGACGAAGACGCCTACCTGCTCTCCGATTACGACGCGCTGCTGGGCTTCGAGCACTGTGAATTCGATGTCGCCCTCTTCGGCCACACCCACTACGCCTCGGCCTTCATCCACCACGGCGCCCGCATCCAGCTTCTGCTGCCACACAAATTCCCCCATGTGGTGGACCTCGAGCCGGGCAAGCGCTACCTCATCAACCCCGGCTCGGTCGGCCAGCCCCGCGACCGCAACCCCGAAGCCGCCTTCGGCATTCTCGATCTCAAGGCAAGAACCTTCACCTTCCGCCGGGCGCCCTACGACATTGCCGGCGCCCAGCGGCGAATTCGCCAGGCGGGATTGCCGGAGCAGTTGGCCGCGCGCATTGCGCACGGGATGTGAGGCAGAGGGGTAGAGGGTAGCGAAGCCTGACGCTGCGGCTCAAATTACGGCAAGCGTCGCCGGGAAACTATTGCGACTTGCCGCTCGCGCGGCAAGCTCCGCTGGCATTGCTTGACGGTTACGATTACGAATCACGCGGGGAGCCGTGACAGCGTGCGAATTCCAGCGTGATTCGTAAACGCAAGCGTGATCCGATGTCACAGCGCAGCGGTCATGCGGTGATGGTGTCATATCTTCCTTCTGACCCAGACCGCAGACCCCAGGCCCGAGGCCCCAGACCCCTTCTTCACTCGTACTGCAACGCCTGCGCCGGCTCGACTTTCCTCGCGATCCACGCGGGATAGAGCGCCGCGACAATTCCCGAGAGCATCAGCAGCGGCAATAGCAACGCGGCAATTCCCCAAGGATAGCGATAAGGCAGCAGCCAGCCGCCGAACCTTACGCCGATGATGCGGAGGGAATAGAGGTTGAGGATCGCGCCGAAGAGGAGGCCGAGCAGCGCGCCAATCAAAGTCACCGCCGCCGCTTCAAGGCCGATGAGCCAGGCGATCTGGCCGCGCGAAGCGCCCAGCGCTTTGAGGAGGCCCAGTTCGCGCCGCCTTTCGAAGACACCGATGAGGAGCGCGTTGGCGATGCCCATAGTGGCGACGAGGACCGCGATCAGCACCTGCACATAGCTGAGGGCGAAGAATTTGTCGATTACGGTCTGGATGGCGCTGCGGAATTCCTCGCCGGTGAAGACAAAGACGGTGCGCTCGGCGCCCAGTTTTGCGAGCACCGCCCGCTTCACCTCCAGCCGCCGCGCGGGATCGTCGAGCATCAGGTCGTAGGTATCCACGCTGTCGTCATGCCACATCTCCAGGGCGCGGGCGCGGGGCAGAAAGATGCAGCCCTGATCGGAAGAATATTCGCGGATGACGCCGACCACGGGGAGCGAAAAGCGGCCGGCCGGGGTGACGATGGGGAGTTCATCCCCCACGCGGTAACCGAGCACCAGTTCAAGGTTGTCGCTGATAACCAGACCGGTGCCGTCAATCAGCGCCTTGCGGATCGCGGTGGGATCGCCTTTCGTGATTTGCAAGTTGATGCGCTTGAGCATCAGGCTGAAATCGGCGGTGAGCACCAAAGTATTGCGTTCCGGCTCGCCATGTTTGCCTGCGAGCGGCATGCGGAAATTGCGGATCGGCTCGACCGAGCGCACCCCGGGAATGGCGCGCAGGGTTTCGCCCACCGCCGGGGGAAACTGCGAGGCGCGCGAGAGAAACCGCTCGGAGTTGGTGACATAAAGATCGGCGTTGAGGGTGTCGTCCATCCAGCGGTTGAAAGAATATTGGAAGGCCGAGGCGAAGCCGCCGGAGTTGATGACGAAGGCGGCGGCGATGAGCAGCGCGGCGGTGGTGACAATAGTGCGGCGCGGCGCGGACATGAGCGCGTCCAGCGCGAGGCGCGCTTCCGCGCGCAGGCCGGGCACGGGCAGGCGCGATAGCAGGCGGCCGAGCAGCAGCGTGCCGGCAGGGGCCAGCGCCAGGGCGCCGAAATTCAGAATGATCAACCCGCCGAAAACCAGCGGCGAGGGCAGCCGCAGCGGCGGCCACAGGAGAATGGCCAGACCTACGCCAAAGAGCAGTGCGCCGAAAATCACCCACCCGGGTTTGATGCGCGCCATTTTTTTCTCGAAAGCGCCGCCAGCGAGAGCTTCGACCGGGTCCACGCGCGAAGCCTGCCGCGCCGGCCACCAGGCGGCGAGCAGCGCCGCAGCGAGGCCGAGAACCAAGCCGCCGATGAAGATGAGCGGCGAGGCGGTGAGATCGTCGCGGCCAATCTGGTTGATGCCGTAGGCGTCTTCCACCAGCGAGCGCATGAAGCGAAAGGCTCCCGCAGCCAGCAGCCGACCGGCCCACAAACCGATGGCGCTGCCCAATAGTCCGAGCACCAGCGCTTCGCCCAGAAACATCCGGGTGATTTCCGCGCGGGTGGCGCCGAGCGCACGCAGGGTGCCGATCTCCTGCCGCCGCCGGGTGACCGCGACGGAAAAAATATTGTAGATGAGAAAAATCCCGATGAGTAGCGCCTGCACCGAGCTCATCTGCAACGAACCCTTGAAATTTTCCAGCAGGGATTCCAACTGCGCGCTGCGACTGGCCGGCGTCGCCACGGTGTAACCCGCACCCAGCGCCGCTTCCAGCGCGGTTTTGCCGGCCGCCAGCGAAACCCCGTCATTCACCCGGATGTCAATGCGGTCGAAGCGGCGGCCGCGTCCCAGCACCAGCTGCGCCGCGTAAATATCCATCATCGCGAGATTGCCGCCGTAGGCTTTGGCGATGCCGTTGGGCGAGAGCAGGCCACGAATGATGAAGGTCTGCCGTCCGGCGGCCGTGGTGAGGATGAAGGGATCGCCGAGCTTGAGATGCTCCCGCTCCGCATACTCGCGGGTGAGCGCGATGGAGTCGGGCTGGGCGAGAAAAACCAGCGGATCATCAATGGCGTCCTCGTTGCCGGCGAGATCATATTCGCGCAGCGAACGGTCGCCCAATAAATCGGTGGCGATGATGAGGATCGCCTCGTTGGGATTGCGGTCGGGGCGCACCACCGCCTGAATGACGGGCGAGGCGACCGAGACTTCGGGTAATTTCTGGATGATCTCCAGCCGCTCTTCCGGCACTCCCGAGTCGCCGAAACTCGCCTCCAGCTGGACTTTCCCGGCGATCTGATCCACCGTTCGGCGCAGCGAATCGGTGAGCGACAGCCCCGCCAGATCAATCGCCACGAAGACCGCGACCCCCAGCGCCACGCCCAAAAGCGTCAGCACCGTAGTCGGCACATGACGGCGGAAATAGGCCCATGACAGGCGGAAAAAAGTCGATCGCACGAGGCGGAGTTTAAAGGCGGCGGGAAGAATTCAGAAAACCGCTAAGGGGTCGTAAAGAAATTAAATGAACAAAGATGACTGCCGAGTCGCCCGAATGGCGAGGCGCGAGAAGCGCGCATGCCCGAAGGCATGTAAGCGAC
>JAYVQF010000090.1:0-9372 GCA_043777195.1 Thermoanaerobaculia bacterium | reverse complement strand
ATGACCCCCAAACTGGTGAGAATCTGCTTCGCTCCGGGCGCAAACAAGGTGTCCTTGGCGAGAAAATGAATCGGCCGCGGTGAAACGACGGCGATGGTAAGGGCATCCATGATCGAATTGTTGTGATTGGCGATGATCAGCAGCGGACCGTCCGCCGGAATCCGTTCGCGCCCGTCCACGGAAAATTCGCGGTAATAGGCATGGATCGCCGTGCGAAAGAGCAGGCGAACGAGGCGATAAAGAAGTCCGGCGGGTTGGGCGACCATCGGGGATAAGTTTACCCAGAGAGCCGGGCGATTGATCCCTCCGCGTCATCGTGACCGTCATCGTCACCGTGCCCCATCACCGAATTTCTGATTCCAAAAGATCCTATCCGCAAAGTTCGCGCCGCGCATCGTCTGCGCCCGCGAAGATGGCGCAGTTCTCGAATTGCCGCTAGGCCCCCTGAGGTGACGCCAATGCTCCGGCTGGTGCACGGCGGCGCCAGGTCAAATCATCAGGAAACGAGGGTGCCCGATCCACACACTATTGTATCGGTTCGCGAGCACACAATAGCCCTGACATCCCGCGTCTCCGTGCTGATCATCACCGGTTTTTCATAGGGTTTTTTCTTCGGCATGACGGTCTCCTAATTCAGTTGGCGATGACAAGATAAAAATAACTCTGGTTGATGGGATCGGTCGTGGTCATGGCCGGGCCGCTGTAGATGGTCGCGGGCGCGGGGAAGGTCGGGGCGTTGTCGCGCAGGAGTTGGTAATTCGGCGCCGCTCTACCATACCAATACACCGTCGCGCCGGCGGTTTTGTCCAGGAGCAACAGCAAATCATTGGGATCGTAGGCCAGCACCCAGGCGGGCGAACTGTCGCGGCTGTAGGCGTTGGCGACGAAATATTTCAGGCCGGGAATGGCGGTTGACGGGGCGTCGAAACGCGCGGTCATCGCGGTTTCGGTAATTCGCACCGCGCTGGTGATTTGCAAATCGGCATCGAGCGCGCGCAGGGTGACGCCGATCCCGTAATTCGCGCCGGTCAGGTTCGCGTTGATGCCGCCGCCGATCGGGAAGGCGCGCGGGCTGATCGCCGTCGTGCGCGGCCGGCCCCAGAAGGTGACGGGGATCGTCTGGTTCAATTTGAATTCGTTGATCCAGCCGCTCACCGTCACCGTCACCGGGTCTTCCAGCCGTGGTGCCGTCAGTTTCTGCGACCAGGAGCCGTTGAGGTTGTCAATGAAGGTGGAGAACTCGCCGCCGCCCGCGTCCGGCAACCTTCCGAATCTCACGAATTGATCCGGCCAGAGGATCGGCTGAGTGTTGGGACGAACGCCATGGGCGGTGATCCAGACTGAGGATTGGCCGTCGCCGGGAATCGCCGGGGCGCTGGTTTCGATCCACGAGGCGGCGCGGTCCACATGGGCCATTTTCCGATACCAGCCGGTGCGCATCACATCGAACTGCTCCATCGGCCATTCGATGGTGTCCCGGTTGTAGGGCGCGTTCAGAGTGATGATGTAAATCGTGTCGTTGCCTTTCACGGTGATGTCCACATTGCCGTCGCCGTTGAAATCATCCAGGATGGGCGACTGTAGTACGGACGCAAGCGACCAGCCGCCGAATGTCATGGGAAAAAGCGCCACCGGCGTGCCGTCATCATGATAAGCGAATAGTCCCGTGTAAGAGGTCGGCATGCCTCTGCAATAAGTATAGCCCTCGAACAGAATCTCCGGCCTGCCGTCCCCGTCAATATCCCCGACCACGGGCGCGGAACCCGAGTTGACGCCCGGAATCGCGAAGGGAAAGCCGGGCATCGGGGTTCCATCCAGCTTCCAGGCAAACAATCCCGAAGAGGGGTAATCTGTGGGGCCAAGATTGGTGGTGGTCACAATCTCAGGGATGCCGTCTCCGTCCAGATCCGCGAAAACCACGCCATCAAAGGAGCAGCCGCCGAAATTTCTCGTGTCTCCACGGCCGTAATCCATGTACATCGGCTGCGGCCAGCCCGGTTGCAATGCGCCGGTGTCGCTGTATAAGTATAATGCGCAAGCGCCGTTATAGCCGTTCCCGGGATTGGCGTTGAAAGAGGAAACCTCGGTGGTAATCAAACGGACGCCGTTGACGATGGCGCTGTTGACGCCATTGGTGGGTCTGCTGCCGATGTAGGGGGAGGCCCAGGGCACGCGATAGGGATTGCCGGATTTCATTTGCCCGTCATCGCCCACATTCACGGCATAATTCGTTTCTCCGCCGGGTGTCAGCGTCGCGGGCTGCCCCGCCGGGAAGCTCGCGCCCTGTCGCTGCGTGAATATGCCCTGAATCGTGTATCCGGGAATTCCGATCAGCGGCCAACCCGCGGGAATTTCAATGCCATTTTTATCCAGCAGCATCAGAACCGGAATCGAGGACCGCACGGCTTCTCCGAAGACCCCCCATTTCCCGGAGTGGGTGCGCAGTCCGATCACCCACGGGGGCGCGTCATAGCTTGTAGGAGAAGGCAGATACCAGGGAAGGAGCGTGCCATCCGGTTTCATGAAATATTCACAATATTGCGGGTATGGCGGGCAACCCGTGCCGATGACGGGATCCATCCATTGCGATGTGATCAACTCGCCGCTGTCATCCAGCGGCATCACGGCCTTGTGGATATTGTCGGACATGCAATACGTTGTGGTTCCGCCGCTGCTGGCGCGGCAGGTGAAAACCTTGGGATAACCCGGCAAGGATCCATTCATGTTGTAAAGCTTGAG
This sequence comes from Thermoanaerobaculia bacterium, assembly GCA_043777195.1. Lineage (GTDB taxonomy): Bacteria > Acidobacteriota > UBA4820 > JAYVQF01 > JAYVQF01 > JAYVQF01. The sequence continues at coordinate 6,633 of JAYVQF010000090.1, read as the reverse complement.
TTGCGACCCAACGGGAGGGGTCGTGTATTCGGTGTCCGTCCATTGGAGCTGCCGTTGGCCGCTGCCCAAGAAATCGCCTTGCGTCAGGGCGCCGGTATCATTGTAATCGGTGATCGGCGGAAAAGACGGGATTTGATGGTCCCATACCTTGGACTGGGGCACGGGAGGAACCAGACAGGCGGTCGAGGGGACGGTTGTGCCGTCAACAAACTCCACCGTCGCTCCCCGGGGCCAGGCATGGAATCCCGGCCCCAGCAGCAAGAGAAACAGTGATGTGCGAAGCATGGCGGCTGCCTTCCGTAGTAAATATACTCCTTTACGGAAGATATGCAACCATGCTGCCGATCAATGAGGCGAGCTGCATCCGCAAAGCCGGGTCAACGACCCACTTGTCGGTATTTTTCAGCAGCGTCCTGAGATGGGCGAGAGTGCTTGCCCGCTGGCCACTGTTCTGGCCGCCGCTTCCCGGGAAATTCTGCGGCGAGAGATCGTCCGCCACGGTATTCAAGTAGTAGTTGATCAGGTTCTGCTGGTGGGATGGCTGGTCAAACTTGCTTGCCGGGCTGGACTGCACCGTCTCCAGATAGAGGACGCCGGGGAAAAGCGGGTCTTGGCCGGGCGTCATGGCGATTGAGGACGGGGAGAAGCTGATGGGGGGCGTGAAATCAACGATCGCGGTGGGATTTGCGGCCTGGTACTCATGAAAATCAAAGACATTCCAGATGGGGATGGTCGGGTGATCCGGACGGGCCGTCCCGTGGCATGCGTAACTGAATTTAGTGCGGCGGGCAAAAACTCCCGAAGAAAATCTCGGTTCAATGGCGAGAAAGTTGCCCGGAGCCGGTATCGGAGGGCCGGAAGCGGGAACGCAGGTGTCAAATGGCCGCACCGGGACAATCGGATTCATGGCGTAGGAAGTCAGATTGTAGGGGGGTGTGGAATACAACCCCAGAAAAAAAGAGGGGGTTCTGCCGGTGCCGGGATCAAAGCTGGTGAATGACTGTAAAAATCTGGGGTTGGTTTTTCCGTTATCCTGGTATGGAGGTTTCGGGGTGATCACGCCGGGAAACTGGAAGTCGAATGTGAATTCATAAATCTGGCTGTTGATCGCGTTGGCGGCATGAATCTCACCCAAGCCAGGAAGACCAGGTTTATTTGTTAGGGCGAAGGTCACCGGTGCAAAATCCTCCTCCGGCGGCGACTCGTTGAATGGGGCGAAATCACCCAGATCGGCGATGGCTTTGTTGCACATGAACTCGGGATTGGGCACCCATTGTCCGGTACAATTCGTGCCGCTGCCCGCCGTGCTTAACTCGCGGGTGGCGTTCACGACCAACAGCCAGAGATGGGTGGCGAGTAAAGGGAAGAGAGGTGCGTCTGCGGGAGTGAACATGCAGTGCTCGGGGTTGCTCGGGTCGGCGGTGGGAATAAAGCCTTGAATCAGTTCTACGGTGACGAATCCGTAAGCCCCCTTCTGAAGGACATTATAGGGCGCGCCATTGTTGATGATGCCGGTGGTGTGAGCCATCCCCAGCGAGCGTTGGCCGAACCGCCGCTCCAAAATGTCGCCAAAGGTCAGGTTGTCGGGATTGGGGTCGAAGGCCGCCATGGCGGCGTATTGAACCTGGGTGCACCCGCCCGGGGCGGTCGTCCTGCAGATGAAGCTGGGAAGTCCGAGCGCATAAGGACGGTCGGTGGGGATGACCCGGATCAGGCTCAGGCTATTTGTCGCGGCGCCGCCGGCCGGCGGCAGATCGTCGCCGAGTCGACGGATCGCACCATTGTAATCCTTCAAAAACGAGCGGTTGGGAATGTCGTAGAGATAGGCGTTGCCGGACTGGGTAACGCCAAAAGCGAGCCGGTCGGCGCCGGTCGCGCCGGACTCCAGGATGTCGTGATTCTTGAAAACATCCGGCGAAGGCTGGGCGCTGTCCACCGAACCCGTTGAATCCACTCCGCCGGCGATATCGAGCAGATGACCGTCAGTGCTATCCGCAAGCCGCAGCTCGGGGGCCGCGGTGGTGGTGTTGATTCCGCTGGTCAGCAGTTCGTCATGAAAGGTGAATTTTTTGTCCAGCACGAATCCGAGACTGGATGTACTCAGTTCAATCAGCGCGCATCCCCGGCTGGCGTGCGGCGTTCTGACCACGACATTGTAGTCGTCCAACCTGATGGGAGTTTCAGCCGGAACAGTGGCTTTTATACTGCCGCTGCAGTCGCCTGGGCCATACAACAGGAACCGGGCACTGGTTGCCTGACCGACAGGAAAATTTGGAAATGGGGATTTAAAGCCGGCGGTGCCGGTGATTCGCAGATTGGTTCCTCCCACCGTCGGGCCGAAATTGCTGTCCAGATTAACCAGAAATTTTCCGTTGACGACCTCGTCATAAGAGTATGACTGGCTCAGATTTATCTGGCCGGGAATGTCAGAGTTGTCGAGCGCGTTGATGATGATGTCAGCCGGCCCTACATAAGCACCCGGAGTCGGGCCCGGGCTCGGAGGAGCAGAGCATATGATCTCGACCGTATTAGTAAACGTACAGTTTCCAAATTCTTTTCCTACAGGAGTCCTGAAGATGACTTCGATCACCGAATTAAATCTTGGGTAATTCAGGTTGCCAAAATTTATGCGCAAGTTTCCACCAAATCGTCCATTGGCGGAAGGAATGAGGGTGACCAGCTGCGGAATCGGGGTAATGACATCACCCGTCGGATAGCGGGCGATCATCTGATGGACGAAGTTGGGCATGTGAATATTATTCAACACCATCTCAGTGTCGGCGGTTTGGCAGGTAAAGGCGCTTGTTGGAATGAGCCGTCCATCAAAATAAAACTTGGTCGTTGAACAATTCTGTACCGTAAAAGTGCCGCGAAATTCAAAATTACCGGCGTTATTGACAAGATCGAAGCTCGGGGCTTGACCCCGGAGCGCGCCGGCGGCAGCGAGACTGAAAACAAAAAACAAGAGCTGAACGATGCCTCTCCCCCCATAAAAATATATGCGCCTTGATTCAGATTTCAAGCTGCGCGGGTCATCCTGACCGCCACGAAAAATGCAGAAAAAACGGTTGTTCATCGGAGCCTCCGAATGCTAATATGCTCCTATCGGCGATTATATGTCAAGCGCTATTTTATTCGGTTAAAACTGAGCGCTGCCCCGGCCGGCGGGACGGAGCGACTTGAGTCCGCAAAGGCGCTATCTCGAGTCATTGGGGTCGCGTCTACAATCTATAATCTTGATCAACCTTGGGGTCGACAAATGTCAACATTTGCCATCATCAACCGTCATGTCAACCGGCTCATCGACGACGCCTTCCGCACCATCAGCCTGAGCTACACCAACGGCCAGACCTGCCTGCAAGCCCCGTGCGCGGGGACGGTCTGGAACTCGGGTTTTTACGATTACGACCTGGCGGGGAACATCATCCAGATCGGCGATGACCGGTTCCTCTACGACCGCCTGGCGTGAAGTTTGCGGATCGGTTCGTGAGTCCGAAATCGGGGTCACGGTAACGCGAACGCTTAACGGGAAGATGGACTCGTTTTTGTTTCGGTTCTAATGGTCTCGTCGAAGCCGCCCCTCGGGATAGCGGCTTTGGGTCACGGGCAAATGCTTCTTATTCGCAATTTGATTTCCAAAACATGGGTCTGGGTTCAGGTGCCCCTCACCCGCTGGCTTCGCCATGACAGGGATTCAGATTCCGCACGCTCCCGCGTGCGGCCCCCTAAAAAGGGGCGAGGGGTTCATCTATGCACCGGCTCTCACCTTCCCGTTTCCGTTCTTCCCGTTAAGCGTTCGCGTTCGCGTGCCCCCGAGCTGCAGTCCTTCTTTATTTCAACCCGCGGTCCCATGCTCCCCATTATCTCCGTCCCTCCCTCCGAACCCTGCATCTCCTCCCCGTTTCTGGCAAACTTTCCCCTCTTCAAAACCGATCTTTTTATCCCGGAGCCCGGATGCCGCTGATCAAAATTGACGGCCAGGAAATCGAGTGCAAAGCCGGCGCCACGGTGTGGCAGGCGGCCGCCGCGGCCGGCCTCGAGATTCCGAATTACTGCTATCACCCCGGCCTTTCCATCGCCGGTAATTGCCGCATCTGCTTGGTGGAAGTGCAGGGGATGCCCAAGCTGACCATCGCCTGCGCCACGCAGATATTTGAGGCCCCGCTGCCGCGCAAGGTGGACGGCAAATACGACATGGTGGTTTCAACGCAATCGCCCAAGGTCGAGAAGGCGCGCGAGTCGGTGATGGAATTCCTGCTGGTGAATCATCCGCTCGACTGTCCGATCTGCGACCAGGCGGGCGAGTGCAAATTGCAGCAGTACGCCTTCGATGTCGGCAAGGGCGAGAGCCGCATGGTGGAGCAAAAAGTGCTGCACGACAAGCGCGTGCAGCTGGGGCCCAATGTGGTGTTCGACGGCGAGCGCTGCATCAAGTGCACCCGCTGCATCCGCTTTTGTGATGAAGTGACTCAGACCAAAGAACTAGGCCTCTTCGCCCGCGGTGAGGATTCGATCATCGCGACCTATCCCGGCCGCGCCCTCGACAATCCCTATTCGGTCTGCACCGTGGATCTCTGCCCGGTGGGCGCCCTTACCTTTGATGAATTCCGCTTCGCCTCGCGGGTCTGGTTTTTGAAAGAAAATGATTCGCTGTGCCTCGGCTGCGCGCGCGGCTGCAACATCTACCTCGCCACCAAGCAGGACGAGGTTTACCGCTTTACGCCGCGTTACAACGCCGAAGTGAACCAGTGGTGGATGTGCGATTACGGGCGTCTCGGGTTCAAGGGCTTGCAAGCCGACGCGCGCTCGCCCTGGCCGGTGTTCCGCTTGGCGGGGTCCGAGGCCAGCGCGAACGGCGGAGGAGAGCCGCTGCCCGTCGCCACCGCGCTCTTGAAATTGCAGGCCCGACCCGATCTTTCCCGCGCCACCCCGGACAGCTCGGTGCTGATCGGCTCGGCGCGCTGTTCACTGGAAGAATTGCAGGCGCTCAGCAACTTCGCCGCGGCGGTTTTTCCCGGCAGCCCGCTGCTCGCGCCGCTGCATGAGAAAGGCGAGGATGACAATTTATTGATCCGCAAGGACAAGACCCCCAACCGCAAGGGCGCGGAACTGCTGGGACTCAAGGCGACCGGCGTAATCAAGCCGGCCGACCTCAAAGAAAAGAAATTTTTGCTGGTCGTCCGCGAGGATCTTTTTGAAGACTGCGCGACAGACGCCGAGCGCGACGCGCTGCGCAAAGCCGTCGAGACGATCCCGCTGATCATCGTCCTGGATGATCGCGACAGCGCCACCAGCGCGCTGGCCGATTATTACTTCCCCCTGCGTAATCAGGCGGAAGAGGCCGGAACTTACCTCAACTTCGAGGGGCGCGCGCAGCGCACCCGCGCTGCGGTGCTCGCCCCCGACGAAGTACGCGCGCTGCCCGAACTCCTCGCCCGCCTCGGCGAACTCTTCGGCGCAAAACTGGATTTTGATCCGGCGCGCATGCTGAGCCAAGTGAGCGCGAAAGATCAGGCGCTGGCCGGACAGTTGGCCGCCGCCGCCACGAAATCGTCGCGCATTCCCATTCCGGTTCTTGTCTAACTCATTTTTTTATCGCCCTCCGTTTCCCATGCGCGAATTTCTAGTTGCCCATTTCGATTTCCTCGTCACCCTCATCAAAGTGGGCGTGGTTCTCAATCTCATGCTGCTGGGCGTGGGACAACTGACCTGGCTAGAGCGCAAGCTGTCGGCGTGGCTGCAGGATCGCATCGGCCCCAACCGGGTCGGACCGTTCGGGCTGCTGCAATTCCTGGCGGACGGCATCAAGTTCATCACCAAGGAAGAGATCATCCCCGCGCAGGCCAACAAGCTTTTGTACAACCTCGCGCCGGTGATTGCGGTGGTGTGCGGCCTGTCCACGATTGCCGTCGTTCCACTGGGGCCGGACTTCAAGATTAATTTTCTGGGCGCCGAGCGGGTGATCTCGCTGGCCATTGCGCCGGGCGCGAGCTTCGGCTTGCTGTGGGTTTTGGCGCTCACCTCGATGGGGGTTTACGCCATCATGTTGGCGGGCTGGGCCTCGAATTCGAAATATCCGCAGCTGGGCGGCCTGCGCTCGACCGCGCAGATCATCAGCTATGAAATCGCCATGGGCCTCGCGATCGTGCCGGTGGTGATGAAGGCCGGGTCGCTCTCGCTGGCGGCGATCATCGACAGCCAGCGCGGAATGCTGGGCTGGAACATTTTTTCCCCGCAGGCGCTGGGATTTCTGATCTTCATGACCGCGTCGTTCGCCGAGACCAACCGGCTGCCCTTCGATCTGCCCGAGGGCGAGGCGGAGCTGGTGGGCGGCTATCACACCGAATATTCGGGGATGAAATTCGCCAGCTTCTTCATGGCGGAATACGCCAACATGATGGTGGCCGCCTGCATGATGGTGGTGCTCTTTTTCGGGGGCTGGCGGATGCCGTGGATGAGCGTCGAGCCCGGCGCCGCGGTGGGGCTTCTGGTCGCGCTGGCCGGAGTCGCCTGCTTCGCGCTGAAAGTCTTCGCCTTTCTGTTTTTCTTCATCTGGGTGCGCTGGACGCTGCCCCGCTTCCGCTACGACCAGCTGATGAAGCTGGGCTGGGTTTACCTCATTCCGCTGGCGCT
>JAYVQF010000089.1:0-2420 GCA_043777195.1 Thermoanaerobaculia bacterium | reverse complement strand
GCATCGGCCTCGGCTTCTTCCTGGGAAGCACCGGTCCCTGCGTGGACAGCGACGGCGACGGCGTATGCGACAATCACGACAACTGCAAAGACACCCCGGCAGGCGCAAAAGTCGACCTCAAGGGCTGCCCCTCTGATGAAGACGGCGACGGCGTCCCCGACGGCCTTGACCGCTGCCCCGGCACCCCCAAGGGCGCCAAGGTGGACGCCAACGGCTGCGAAATGGACGACGACGGCGACGGCGTGGTCAACAGCAAAGATAAGTGCCCCAACACCCCCCGCGGCGCCGTGGTTGACGCCAACGGCTGCCCCATTGACAGCGATGGCGACGGCGTGTGGGACGGCATCGACCGCTGCCCCAACACCCCGCGCGGCACCAAAGTTGACGCGACCGGCTGCCCCATTGACACTGATGATGACGGCGATGGCGTGCCCAACAGCAAGGACAAGTGCCCCAATACCCCGCACGGCACCAAGGTTGACAACAGCGGCTGCCCCGCCAAGGTGGTTGAAGCGGTTCGTCTGCCGCTCCTCACCCTGTCCTCGGCCGAACTCAACTTCGCTTCCGGCAGCGCCAAAATCCCGCATTCGGCCTACAAGCCGCTCAACGAAGCCGCCCACAAAATCCAGGACTACATCAAGGCCAACCCCAGCGCGGCCCATCTGGATGTTGACGGCCACACCGATAACAAGGGTTCCAATGCCCTCAACGGCCGCCTCTCCCGCGCCCGCGCCAATGCCGTGCGCGCCTACCTGATCCGTCGCGGTGTCCCGGCGACGAACCTGATGGCCAAGGGCTATGGGTATTCGAAACCGATCGACACCAACGACACCCAGGAAGGCCGCCTGAATAACCGCCGCGTCGAAGTGACCCCGACCCTCGGCCACGCCGAAGGCGAATCACTGGCGATCCCGGAACCGGGCGTTTCCGCTACGGATGCGCCCCGCCCCAAGCGCCGCGTCCGCCACCACAAGCGGGCCGCCGCACCGGCCGCCAAGTAAGAAGAAGTCTTCTTCACTCTTTCCGGCGCGGGGCGCCGAAGCCAGGGCAGCCGCAAGGCTGCCCTGTTGCTTTTGTGCCGTCCATATTCTTCTGCGCTGCGCAAACCCTATCGCCGGAAAGGCCACTCCAGTGTCCGCAAAAAAACAAGCGCCCGGCATTTTTGCCGGGCGCTGCGTTGCTGGGATGGGGACTGTTCGATGCGTGCGAAAATTAATCCTGAGGCGGCGCATCACCGGAGGGCGGCGGAGGCTGGTGCCCGTCCCGCCGCATGGGGGAGGGATACCTTCGCGGGCCTTCATGGCGTGATGCTCCCCGCGTTCGCCCCCGGAGTTCCTGCCGGCGTTCCAGCATGCGTTCGCGTCCCAAGCTTCGCAGAGTATGCCATTGCTCGGCGGTCAGAACCTTGCGGATTTCGATCACGGACTCAAAACGGGCCAGCAACACTTTGGCATGCATGGCCGACCATTTTTCCGCGAGCGCGCGGACGGCGGCGGCGTCAAAGGCGTCGCTTTGCAGCGCTTGCTTCATGTCAAGCTGCGTGCGCTGCAAATCACCGTGCAGGTCAATCATCCGTTTCTCGGCGTCATAGCCGATCTGGTCGAGCCGTTTAAGTTGCGAGTCGCTGAGTTTGAGGGCTTCGCTGACGCGCGGTTCGCGCAGCCGTTCACTCAGGTGTTCCGGCGACATCGGGCCGAGTCCGTCGCCGCCGCCGAGATGTCCACCTCCTTCCGGTGGCGGGCCGCCTTGGGCGCAGAGCAGACCGGCAGCGCCGGCCAGAACCAGGGCCATCCGCCAGCGGCGGAAGACGGGAAAAGAAAGGACAGGGTCAAGTTTCATGGGGTGTGTCTCCGCTGCTAATGACCGCGACCTGCGGGGAAAGTTTATACCGCCGTCAGCCGGTCCGGGGGCCGGTAAAATCACCGTGTGCTGAAAAAAATCATTGAACAATTGCGCGGCGAACTGACCCGCCTCGAAGAAGAGCTTCGGATCACCCTACCGCGGGAAATCGACAGTGCGCGCAAGCTGGGCGATCTCAAAGAAAATGCCGAATATCACGCCGCCAAGGATCGCCAGAAAATAGTGCAGGCGCGCATCTCCATGCTCAATGAGCGACTCAGTGATCTCGCAAAAATTGACCTCGCCCGCCTGCCCACCGACCGCTGCGGCCTGTTCTCCACCCTCACGGTGCGGTCCCTCGAAGACGGGAGCAAAATCACCTACACCATCGTCACCAATGAGGAATCCGATCTCAAAAAAGGGCTGATCTCGCTCAACTCCCCCCTCGGAAAAGGCTTCGTCGGCCGCCAAGCGGGGGACGAGGTGAAAGTGACCACCCCCGGCGGCATCAAGGAATTTGAAATCATTGAAGTCATCACCCTGCACCAGAAGAATGTAAACCTGAAATAACGCCCCGGCGG
>JAYVQF010000088.1:0-2432 GCA_043777195.1 Thermoanaerobaculia bacterium | reverse complement strand
CGAGCGCGGTGTAGAAAAGAAAATTCCACCAGCCGGCGCGGTAACCGGCTGCGCGCGCCATTTCCGGGTCAAAACTGAGCAGCGCCAGCTCTTTGCTGAAGATCAGGAAAAAGACCAGTACGGCGGGAATCATCACCAGCGCCTGCAAAAGGATGGGCCGGGTGACTGCGGTGATGTTGCCGAAGAGAATGTCGCTGACTTCGCTCTCGTGGCCGGCTTTCGAGAGCAGAAGAATCAGCAGCCCGCCGCCCGCCGCATACATCACGCCGATCAGGCCGCCTTCGCCCAGCCGCTTCGAATTCCCGAACAGGCTGATGAGCGCGACGCCCGCGAGCGTCATCAGCGCCGCGCCGAGCGATTCATTGATGCCCAGCAGCAGACCAAGCGCGACCCCGGCCGCCGCCAACTGCGAAAGCGCGACGCCGACGAAAATGATCCGCCGCTGGATGACATGCGCCCCGGCAATGGCGCCGAACAGGCTGACCAGCAATCCGGCATAAACCGCGTCGTGAAACAATTTCAGATTTTCAAGCATTTTATTTTTCTGATTTAACCGCCAAGGCCGCCAAGAGCGCCAAGGGGAAGAGCGAATGGAACGATTTATATAGATTCGATCGGCGTATCAATCCGGTTTTTTCATTATTCACATTCAAGACTAATTTCTTCTTTCTGTTCTTGGCGTTCTTGGCGTGTTGACTCGCCTTTGGCTCGTCGAAGGGTCTTTTCCGCATTGGAGATCGAGCTTTGGCGGTTAAAAATCTTCATTCAGCGGCCGGGTCGACCGAAATGGTGATTCGCCCTGCGTCGCGGTGCAGATGCAGGCCGACGCCGTAGATACGAGAGAGCAGATCCTTGTCGAGGACTTCGTCGGTTGCGCCGTGATGGAAGAGACCGCGATCCTTGTCCACCAGCAGCAATTGATTGACCGCGCTCGCCACTTCGGTGAGCAAATGCGAGATGATCACGAGGGTCAGGCCGAATTCGCGGTGCAGCTTGCCCAGGAGATCGAGCATATTTTTCTGCGACACGATGTCCATGCCGTTGGTGGGTTCGTCGAGTAGCAGGATTTCCGGTTGCGATGCAAGAGCGCGCGCGATCAGCGTTCGTTGTTTCTGCCCGCCTGAAAGCGAACGGTAGGGTTTATGCGACAGATGCGCGATGCCCACCGCGCTGAGCGCCTTCTGCGCCTGTTCGTCCTGGTGTTTTCCCGGCTTGCGCAGCAATCCCAGGCCATGAAAGGTTCCCATTCGCACGACTTCACAGGCGGAGAGGGGGAGCAGCGGGTCGGATTCATCACGCTGCGGCACATACCCAATGCGGCTACGGCTGCGACGGCCTGAGGCGAAGTCCTCGCGCTTGCCCGCCAGCACCGGCAGCGTGCCCAGCAGCGTGCGCATCACCGTGGATTTGCCGGCGCCGTTGGGACCGACAATGCCGAGGAAATCACCGCAATTCAGGGAAAAATTCACATTCGTGAAAAAGCCCGGACGGCGGTAGCCTATCGCGGCGTTTTCCAATTTGATCAGGGGTACGGGGTCAGCGGTGTCCATATTTAAAACTCCGAAAATCAATTTCTAGAAATGAACGGCTCAACACGCAATGTTCGTCAGGGTAGCCATCGTTGCAGGGGCGGGTCTAAGACCCACCCCTGCGACATTTGCGCCGGATTTGACCCTTCATATTTCGATCACATCGCCGCTTTGATGAGCGCGGCGATGTGGCGCATCATCATCTCATAGTCCGGCGACTGTTTATCGCCGCCCACGCTGATGGGCACCACGACGACCGTGCCGCCGGTTTTTTCCGCCACCGCGTCGGCTTCCCGCCGCGAGAAATAATTCTCGACGATGATCGCCTTCGCCCCGGTCTGTTTCATGGTGGCGACCACTTTCGCGATGTGGGCGGGCGAGGGGGGAATCCCGGGCAGCGGCTCCAGAAAAATCACCACGCGCAGGCCTGTAATGTTGGTCAGGTAGCTGAGCGCGTTGTGATAAACCACCAGCGGCCGGCCTTTGCATGAGGCGAATTGTCCGGCCAGTTCGGCGCGCAGGGCGCGCAGGCGGATGGCCAGCGCTTTCGCGCGATCGCGATAACCCGCGGCGCCGGCGGGATCGATCTCCGCCAGCTTTTCCGCCACCGCCAGGCCGATGCGCGCGAGATTTTCGGGGTCAAGCTGGTAATGCGGGTTGCCGTAGGGATGGACATCGCCCAGCGAACGATCCACCTTGCCGGTGGGGACATCGAGCGGCGTGATGTAATCAGCGGCATTAAAGAATCCCGCGCCGCCGGTCTGGATTTTGGGGTTGCGCGCCTGTTCCTGCAGCGGTGGCAGGTAGCCGATCTCCAGATCCATGCCGACTTGCATCAACAAATCGGCCTTGCGCAGCTTGAGGATGAAGGAGGGTTTGGCTTCGACCTGATGCGGATCCTGA
>JAYVQF010000087.1:0-2448 GCA_043777195.1 Thermoanaerobaculia bacterium | reverse complement strand
CGAACAAACCGGTCTGGCAGGTGCTGAAAACCCGGTTGCCTGCGACGATGAAATTGGCGATTGCGGCGGGGCTTTTTGGCGCAAGTCTCGGATTATTTCTGGCGCTCTTGTGGGCCCGCCACCCCGGCGGCGCGCTCGATAGCACGCTGGAATTTCTCACCTCGCTCGGTCTCGTGGTGCCCACCTTCGTGCTCGGCCCGCTCCTGATCTGGCTCTTTGCGGTGGTGCTGGGCTGGCTGCCCAGCGGCGAGATGAACGGGCTGGCCAGTTATCCGCTGCCGGTGATCGCGCTCTCCTCCGGCTTCGCCGCCTATCTCGCCCGCTTCGGCCGGGCGCTCCTGAATGCCGAACTCGGGCGCGACTATTGCCGCGCCGCGCGCGCCCGCGGCCTGTCGCAGTTCATGACCCTCGCCAAACACGCGCTGCCCAACGCCGCCGTGCCGCTCCTCACCGCCATCTCCCTGCAAGTGGCCGCGCTATTGGGCGGGGCGATCCTCACCGAAGTGATCTTTCGCTGGCCCGGCATCGGCGAACTCACGGTGAAGGCGGTGCAGCGCCACGACCTCGACCTCGTCGCCGCCATCGTCATGTGGGGCGTCCTCATCTACGGTCTGCTGGTCGGCATCGCCGATGTCCTCATTCTCGCGATTGATCCGGTGGCGCGCGAATCGGCGTAAGCACGGAGGGCTGGGGCTTATTTTTTGCGACGATAGACCCGACTCCTGGAACGATGGATGATAACCGGAGAGTTTGGCTAAACTTGACGGCGCATGACCTTCGCCGACACTTGGCACTGGGCCGCATTTTTGCTCTTCGTGCTGGTCATGCTGGCGATCGATCTCGGGGTGTTCAACCGCAAGGCCCATGTTATTTCGATGAAGGAGGCGGCGATCTGGAGTGCGGTCTGGGTCTGCCTGTCGCTCCTGTTCACCGCCGGCCTTTATTACTTTCGGGGGCCGCCGACGGCGCTGGAGTTCATCACGGGCTATCTGATCGAGAAATCGCTCTCGGTGGACAATCTCTTTGTCTTCGTCCTGATCTTCGCCTATTTCAAGGTGCCGCCGGCGTTCCAGCACGGCATCCTGTTCTGGGGCATTCTGGGCGCGCTCATCATGCGCGGCATTTTCATCGCCGCCGGCTCGGTGCTGCTCGCCCATTTCCACTGGATGATGTACATTTTCGGTGCCATCCTCATCCTCTCCGCATACAAAATGCTGAGGGCCGGCGATGATGAGATGGATTTCGAAAGAAATCTCGCCTACCGGTTCTTAAAGCGCTTCGTGACGACGACCGATTCAATGGACAGCGGCAAGCTGTTCATCAAGGCCGGCAGCCGGATCGCGGCGACGCCGCTGCTGCTGGTGCTGTTCATCGTCGAGGTGACCGACCTTCTGTTCGCGGTGGACTCAATCCCCGCGATTTTCGCCATCACCCGCGATCCCTTCATCGTCTTCACCAGCAATGTCTTCGCCATCCTCGGCCTCCGCTCGCTCTACTTTCTGCTCGGCGGGCTTATGGCTAAATTTCACTATCTCAAGCCGGCGCTGGCCGGCATCCTGGCGTTCGTCGGGATCAAGATGCTGTTGCCGGAGAAGACGCTTTCGATCGGCGCGTCGCTCGGCGTCATCGCCGCATTCCTGCTGGTGGCGATCCTCGCCTCCCTCCGCCGTTCAGACAAACTAAAACAGGGTCCCGGTGCGGCCGAGGCCGGGACAGGAGAAGCGCCCCGTCCTTGACCGGGGCAACCCTCTCCTAACCGGGCGTTGGCGGCGGGACAGCCGCTGCGGGCGCGGTCGGCTCCGGCAGATGAACTTCATCCCCGAATCCTTCCCTTCCCGCGCCGCATCCGTTATCGTGCCGCCATGACCGCTCTCCTCCCCGCGCCGTTCGGGCCGCATGATGCGGCGGCGTTCAGCGAATTCACCGCGCGCATGACCGCGACGATCGCAGACTATCTGGCGACGGTGCGCGAACGGCCGGTGCGCGATTGGAAACCGGCTGGGGAGATTCTCGCGCGCTGGAATTTTTTGCCGCAGGCGCAGGGCATCGGCGCCGACGCGGCGCTGGCGCAGCTGCTCGATCTCATCGAGGATTGCACCCAGTTGCAGCACCCGCGCTACCTGGGCCATCAGGTGTCGGCGCCCATCCCCGCCGCCGGCGTCTTCGGGCTGGCGATTGACATTCTCAATCCCGGCATGGCGGTGGGGGAGATGGCGCCGGCGGCGGCGACGATTGAGGCGGCGTTGATCCGCTGGCTGGGCGGACTGGCGGGATTGCCCGCGGAGTGCGCGGGTTATTTCACCAGCGGCGGCACGGAAGCCAATCTCGTTGGCCTGCTCGCAGCCCGCGCGGCGAAGTTGGGCGGCGAGGTGTGGACGAAGGGCATGGCCGCCGCACCCGGCGCGGCATTGCTGGTTTCATCGCACGCCCACTATTCGCTCAGCCGCA
>JAYVQF010000086.1:0-2459 GCA_043777195.1 Thermoanaerobaculia bacterium | reverse complement strand
TTCAGCGGCTGGTGATTGCCAGGGAATTGGTGAAGTAAAGACACTGAGCCAAAATAATTCGGGTCTTCGGGAATAAAAAAAGGAGAGCTGCGATCAGCTCTCCTTATTGTATTTTCAGGAGGTCGGGGCCGTTTATCAACGGTCAACAACCGCCCGGATGGGGGAATGAAAAAGCGGGGGTTAGCGGACTTTTTTGGTGATTTTCCCAGCTTTCAGGCAGCGGGTGCAAACCATGACTTTTTTGGAATTCCCACCCGGCACGGCGCTGCGCACGGACTGGAGATTCGGCTTCCAGCGACGCTTTGTCAGGTTATGGGCATGGGAGACATTGTTGCCGACGGAGGGCTTTTTGCCGCACAGGGAACATGAGAAGGACATTTAATAAACTCCAGATTTTCGGTTAGTTGAGGGCGTATAATTCGCTTCGCGGGTTCAGGCATCACGAAGGTGAGCGGCGGAGTGTAGCAGCTTTATTGAACGCCCGCAAGAGTTTTGGATTTCAAAAAGGCGTAAAAATAGTTAAAAATAAGTTAAAGAAGCACTTGACAGTTGCCACCGTATGCAATAACTTAAACCAAGACTTTAAGACATCAGGTCAAGGAGTCGAAACCGCATGAACAAAAACCACCACCACCAGCCCAACTTCGGGGTGCAAAAATGCTAGGCCTAGGCGGCAAAAAATCCCTCGTGGGGCTCGACATCGGCTCCTCTTCGATCAAAGCGGTCGAAGTCAAAGACCTCGGCCGCGGCCGGGGTTACGCCCTGCAAAAACTCGGCCTCGAGTACCTCCCCCCGGAGGTCATCGTGGACGGTTCCATCATTGACAGCGGCGAAGTGGTGAACAAAATCCGCAAGATCTGGGAAGATCAGGGGATCAAGACCAAAGATGTCGCCATCGCAGTGAGCGGCACTTCCGTCATCATCAAGAAAATTCAGCTGCCCACCATGCCGGTCAATGAATTGGCCGAATCCATGCCTTGGGAAGCGGAGCAGTACATCCCCATGGATCCGCAGGAAGTCAAGATCGCCTATCAGATTTTGACCGAAGCCCCAGAGGCCGGCGGCAACATGGATGTTTTGCTGGTTGCCGTCAAGAACGAACGCATCAATGAATATGTGCAGGTGGTCAGCCAAGCCGGGCTCAATCCGGTGCTGATGGACGCCTCGGTGTTTTGCCTTCAGAATGTCGCCGAAGCCACCACCGCGCTGACCGATGAGGTCACCGCACTGCTCAACATCGGCCATTCCCTCACGAGCATCTGCGTGGTGCGCGGCACAATGCCGCTGTTCTGGCGCGATATCAGCGCCGCCGGTCACAATTTCACCGAAGCCTTGCAGCGCGAACTTAATCTCAGCTTTGAAGACGCGCAGAAACTCAAGCATGGCGAACGGGTCGGCTCGGTGCCGCTCGAACAGGCCGGCCCGATCATCAATGCGGTGAGCGAGGATGTCGGCAATGAAATCAAACGCTCCATCGACTTCTTCAAGGCCACTTCCGGCGGTGAATCGGTGCGTCGGATGAAGCTGATGGGTGGCGGCGCGCAAACGCTAAACCTCGCCAATTACCTCTCCAGCCGCTTTTCCGTGCCGGTTGAAGTGGTCAATCCCTTCGCCAATGTCCAGGTCAAGGGGCATGACCCCGCGATCGTGCAGCAATTCGCCCCCAATTTCGGGGTGGCGGTGGGTTTGGGAACTCGCCGGGTGGGTGACGCATGATTCGCATCAACCTCCTCCAACAGGCCAAAGCCACCAAAGGCAAGGGCGCCAAAGTCGCTGTCGCCTCCACGCCCGGCGGCCCGCCCCCTTGGCTGGTGCCGCTGGGGATTGGAATACTGGTTCTCACGCTGGGCGTGCTGGGCGGCTTGTATTTCAAGGTTAGTAGCGAAGCCAACGCGAAGGCCGCTGAAAACCTCGAAATTCAAAAGCAGGTGACCGCGAAGCAGGAATTTCTGGAAAAGGCCAAACGCTTGGAAACCCAGAAAGCTGAACTCGAAAGCCGCATCAATCAGATCAAGGCCTTGAAAACCCAGCAGCAGGGTCCGGTCTATCTCATGAAACGCCTCTATGAAATCAAACCCGAAGAAGGTTTATGGTTCACTGAGGTTACCGTGACCGACCCCGTTGTCGCGGTAACCGTCGCTGGCGCCCAGCCGGCTGCGGCAAGAGCAAAAGGGGCGGCCCCTGCGGGTGGCGGCGCCGGACCCGTGACGCCTGCCTCTACGCCGCCCTCCACCATCCATATCCGGGGCGTGGGGGTCAATCAGACCATTGTCAGTGAATTCGTGACCCGGCTGGAAAACAAGAAAGATTGGTTTCCCACCGTTACCCTCAAATCCATTCATGCCGTGGCCAGCAGTGAATCAGGCCTTGAGGGGCGTGAATTTGAACTCGATGTCAGTTTCGCCAGCATCAGCGGCGCCGGGGTGACCCCATGAAAAACCCGATCGTTATTTTCGCCG
>JAYVQF010000085.1:0-9573 GCA_043777195.1 Thermoanaerobaculia bacterium | reverse complement strand
CTTGCGCGCGGGCTTTTCATTGATCGGGCACGGCGGTGCCGTGCCCCTACGGGTTGCTCCCAGTATTCCTTTTCGCGCCTTTCGCGGTTTTCTTCTCTTGTCCGTGCGAACGTCTCGATCTTGCGCATTCGGGATAGAAAGAATTTACCGCGAAAGGCGCGAAAAAGACGAAAGTCAGACTTGGAAAATTATTCTGCTGTCCAAGTTATTTTTCGGATTTCCGCGGGGGACGACTTGTAGGGGCGGAGCTAAGCTCCGCCCCTACAGTGTATGCACGCGCCGGCGTTTCATCCATACAATCCCAGCCGCGGCAGCGCGTTCTTTTCTCTTAACCGCCGCGCATTGAGCAGCGCGCGCATGGCGTCGTCGCTCAGGGCGATGGCGAGTTCGCCGAGTTGTTGGGTGATTTCCGTGTCCATGCTCTTGCGTTCGGCGGGAGAGAGCAGTGACCCCGCAACGGCGATGAGTTCGCGGTCGATTTCGCTGAGGCGGCGGGAGACGTCAGCCAGGGCGGGGGCGGGCTCTTTTTCGGCGAGGGCTTGCAATTCATCGGCCGCCCGCGCGGAAGCCTGCGCGAGCTGGGCGGGTTCGCTCACCGCCCGCAAACGGCCGGTCAGGGTTTGCAGGCGGGCGCGCAGTTCGGCTGTTTCATCGAATGCCATGCCAAGGTCGGAGCCCAGCGCGCGGCGGCGCTGGGCGGCGAGGGCGGCGGCGACTTCGCGGTCGGCGTAGGCGAGGGTGTAGATCTTGGCGCCGGGCTTGCGCTTTTTTTTCGCGAAGAAAACGCCCAGTCCCTCAATCACCGCCGCGACGGGAATGGCGGCGTCCCACCAGGAAAAAATTCGGGCGAAGTCCTGCGGCGAAAGAATCAGCGGCTGGCCGCGCTGGGTGGCGACGAAATCCTCGACGGCCTCGAAGTATTCCCGCAGCGCCGCGGGCACATGCCACGCCGCCGGCGCAGTCTCCTGCGCAGACAAAGTCCTGACAGGGAACTGCGCAGGTGGATTGGAATCATTCGTCAACGGAGTCAATGTCACAGTCTTTACCGCGAAAACACGCGGCGGTCAACGGGCGCGAGCGCCCGCGCTCATGCACTATTTTTGCTCAGGGGGCGGCGCCATGTTGGCTCCGGAGGTGGGGATTGCGACCGGGTTCATCGTCTGCACGAAGAGCGCCCGGACGCTGCGATTTTCGCGCATCATTCCGGTCGCGATGACCTGCTGGCCAGCGTGGGCCGCGAGAAATTCCTTGAGCGAGACCTGGCCGTCGCGGCGGGGATGATGTTCCTCGGCCATCAGGAGCACAATGGCGCCATTGGCCAGCAGCAGACCCGCCGGCTGTCCCGCGAGGATGCATTTGCGGCCGCACTCGCGGTGTTTCTCGCCGCTCTTGCCCATTTGCAGGTAGCAGGAATAGTCGATGACTTCGCCCGTGAAGGTCGCGGCTTTGCCTTTCGCGAGGGCCTTCTTGTTGTCATCGCCGGTGGCAGCTTCAAGCGTGGTCGCGCTCCAACCCGCGGGACTGCCGAGCGGGGCGGGCGAAATGGGCTCGGGCGGCAAACGCAAACGCACGGGCGGCTTGGCCAGGGCGAGGAGGGCGAGGGGAAGAATCAGGATGAGGTTGACGGGACGCATGGGAACTCCAGTGGGGAAGATCCGCGGCGGGCGGAAAATTTTCAACCCTTACTTAGGGGTTGAGGACGAGGGGGTTGCGGGTTTTGCGGGCGCGGCGGCAGGCGCATCCGTTTTCGTTGCGGGCGCATCCGATTTTGTCGCCGGGGCGGCGGCGGCCTCTGCCGGTTTTTTTTCGGTCGGGTTGTTTTTATCGTTCTCGGCTTTCGCCTGCTTTTTGCTGTCCGCGCCGGATTGGGCGTAATCGGTGACATACCAACCCGCGCCCTTGAACTGAAAGGCCGGCGCGGAGACTGCCTTCTTTCCCGGTTTGCCGCATTCGGGGCAGTCCGGCACGGCGGCATCGCGGGCGACGATCAGCTCCCAGCGATGGCCGCAGGCGGCGCAGAGGTATTCGTAGATGGGCACGGGAGAATTATAGGGCTTAGGTTCTAGGGCTTAGGGCGGTCACTGTAAATCACGATCCTAAACTCGACAGCTCATGGACACAAAAACGAAAATCATTTGCTGCGGCTCGTCGCTATCCCTAAGCCCTGTGACCTGAGCCCCAAGCCCCAAGCCCCAAGCCCTATGCCCTGTCCCGGCCCTTCCGCTAAAATGCCCCCTTGCGCGCCGCTCAGACGGCAGTTGCCAGCCAAGGTGTCTCACATCCCCATGTCCCGCATAGACCAACGCGCGCCTTCCGCGCTCCGCCCCTTCACCCTGACCCCCAAATTTCTGCGCGCCGCCGACGGCTCCTGTCTCGCCGAGGCGGGCGGCACCCGCGTCTTGTGCACCGCGATGCTGGAAGACAAAGTTCCGCAGTGGCGGCGCGGCACCGGCGCGCTGTGGATCTCCGCGGAATACGGAATGCTGCCGGGCTCCACCGCACCGCGGCAGACGCGCGAGGTGACGCGCGGCAAGGCCTCGGGACGGACCCTGGAAATCCAGCGGCTGATCGGCCGGGCGCTGCGCAGCGTGAGCGATCTGGAAGGCACCGGGGAAAAAACCCTGTGGCTGGACTGCGATGTCCTCGAGGCCGATGGCGGCACCCGCTGCACCGCGATCAACGGCGCGGTGGTGGCGGCGGCGCTGGCGCTCGACAAGCACCGCGCCAATGGAGTGATCAAGAAATTTCCGCTGCGCGGCCTGGTGGGCGCGGTCAGCGTGGGCAAGGTGATGGGCGAGCTGCTGTGCGATCTCAACTATGTCGAGGACAGCGGCGCCGAGGTGGATATGAATATCGTGATGACCGAAGACGGACGCTTTGTGGAACTCCAGGGCACCGCCGAAAAAACCCCCTTCAGCAAATCCGAACTGGATCAGCTGATCGCGCTGGCCATGCCGGCGCTCGATACGATCTTCGCGGCACAGCGCGCGGCGCTGGGACCGGTCTGGGAGAAATACCGTGGATAGGTCGCCCCGCGGCGGCGGCCGCCCCCCCGTCTCCCGGCCTGCGGGGCGTCCCGCATCAGAGCCCGCAGTTTCTCGGACATCCGATCGGGCATCCGAGCCGCGCGCCGGCGAATGGAAACGCACGGGAACCCCCCGCAAGTCCTCGTCGTCAGCCCCTGCTGCACCGGTCGCGCCGCCACGCCGGCCCGCGCCGGCTCCCCGCAATCTTCGTAATGACCCTCGCGATGATGATGCGCGCAGTGAACGCGCCTCGCGCGCGCCGGCCCCTGTCGAGCGCGACTGGAAACCGGCGCCCAGCCGGGCCCGCGCGCCGCAGCGGGAATCCCTGCCGCCCGCCCGGCGCGAACCCGCAGCCTGGGATCGCGACGATGATTTCGACCGTCCTTCGCCCGCCAGCCGACGAACTTCGCCGCCACCCGCCCCGGCTGCACCCGTTCGCAGCCGTCCGCCCGCCTCCCGCCATGCGCGCGATGAGGAATTCGACCGCGAACCCGCGGCCCGTTCCCGCGCGCCGGAGTGGCAGCCTGCACCCGCCCGGGGACGCGCCGCCGCATCCCTCCGCGATGATCGTGATTCCAGCCTGATCAATAACCGGGATCGCGATCGCGACCGCGATTTGAGCGGGGGCCGCGATCGCGGCTCGCGCGATGAATATTCCGAACGCGAGCCCGAGCCCCGCCCCGAGCCCCGCCTCGCCATCCGGTCCGCACGAACCAGCCTGCGCGGCGAGTCGCGACCTGATCCGCGCGAGGATTCGTTCCGCGAAGCGCCGCGCCATGAACGGCCGGCCGCAACCCGCGATTCGCGTCCGCAGGCCCCGGAAACGACCCGCCCGGCGCCCCGCCGAGCGGCGCGGCCAGAGCCGCGGCAAGAAGCCCCACCCGCACGCCAGGCACGGCCGATCCCGGCCGCACGCCCTTCTCCGCCGCGTCAGGCTTCGTCCGCTGCTTCCACCCGCGCCCCTGCGCCGCGCGCCAGCACGCCGCGTGCGTCCGCGCCAGCCGTCAATGACACCGCCGCGAACAGCTGGCTGATTTCTCCCCCCTCATTGATTCCCGGCGAATTCCCGGCGCCCTCCTTCAGTGTCGCACCCCTGGTGCCTGCCGCCCCGCTCCAACAAATGCGCGCCGCCGCGCCGCCTCTGCCCGTGGTGGATGTTCAGGCGCAACTGCATGCCAAGCTCGCGCCGCTCATGCAGATTCTCGGCCACCAGTTCCGCGACATCACCATCCTGCATCACGCCCTCACCCATTCTTCCAGCAAGGGACAGGCGAATGCCAGCCAGTATGACAACGAACGCATGGAATTCCTGGGCGACTCGGTGCTGGGCCTCGCCATGGCGGAATGGCTCTATGAAAAATATCCCGAAGGCGACGAAGGCCTCATGTCGAAACTCAAGAGCCATCTTGTTTCCACCAAAAACATGGCGATCATCGCCGCCGACAACCGCATCCAGGATTTCATGATTCTGGGCGGCAGCGGTGTTGACGCCGCGCGGCGCAATGAGCGGCTCATCTGCTCGGCGCTCGAAGCGGTCACCGGCGCGGTCTTTCTCGATGCCGGCTTCAACGCCGCGCGCGGCATGTTGCGCCGGATTTTCTACGAGCAGATGCGCAACCTCGACGCGCGCGAGACCATGGAAGAGGACGCCAAATCCACCCTGCAGGAATATCTGCAGACCAACTACCATGTGCTGCCGCGCCACGAAAGTTTCCTGCATGACGACGCCGGCGACAAAATCTACATCACCGTCATCAAGGCGAAAAGTATCGTGCTGGGCGAAGGCATGGGCAAATCGAAAAAAGATTCGCAGCAGGCCGCCGCCAAGCGCTCCCTCGAACGGCTGCGCAGCGGCTTGGTCAAGATCAAATAGCCCTGGCGGGCAAAGCCCATGACCCGTCATCTTGAGCCGGTGAAAAAGAAACCCGCTGAGATCCTCGCGGATATCAGGGCGGGGACGCGCGAGGCGGCCATCGGCGGGCCCGCAGCGGCGCTGCGCTATCTGGAACGCACGGTGATCAGCCAGCATTCGCTTCCCAACGGTGTGAAATTTTTCGCCTGGGATTTATTCGCGGAATATTGTTATCAGACGGATGATTTCAGCCGCTGCGAAAGCGCGGTGCAGAGCGCACTCAAACACTGGCTCGACGCGGAAGAGACATTCGCCCAAGAATTAAAGAATTCAGGGGACGAGTTGCATTTCATCGAGCGCGGCATCGCGGTGCGTTCCGATGCGGGCGATTTCGCCGGCGCGCTGGCGCTGTGCGATTTCGCGGTGGCAAAGGGATTGGGCCGCCACTACGAGGCGAAGCGGGACAGTCTGGAATGGGCGAGATGACCCGTCACTCCATCATCCCCAGCAAATGAAACGCCAGATCTTGTGAATTGACGCCAGGCGCGGAAAGTCCCGCGATCCAGCCGGGCTGCAGGGATTGCGCGTTATAACGGGTGCCAGGCGCGAAAACATGCAGGCGCGTGAGGGTGCGGTCGAGATTGGCGAGGGAAGCGGGCTGTTTTTCCGCCCCGAGAAATCCATAATCCAGCCGCTTTTCATACAGAATGATTTCCGGCCCGCCGTCACCACGCTGAATCAGCAGGCAATGTTCATGCGCGCCCGCGGCGGTCGTGGCCTTGGCAACCGTCTTGGTCATCAATAGTCCCTGGGTCAGGACCGCTTTGACCGGAGAGAATTTCAATTGTTTGCTGTGCACCACGCGGGCCGCGCCTTCGCGCCGCCCGCGCTGGAGCATGCGGATTGCGGCCGCCGGAAGCTCATGCCGTGCGCCGTCGGCGGTGAAAACCCTCAGGTGTCCGCTCTCGATTTCGAGCCGCTTCGGGCTCAGTCGCTGGCTGTCGTCCGGGATGAGCGCCGGATCAACCAGCACCGCCCAGAAGCCGCCCGCTTTCAAGGCTTTTACCGCGCCGTGTAAAAATGCAGCATCACCGCTCGCCAGCAAAATTCGCGGCGGCGCGCCCGCCAGCCGCTGCCGCGCATCGCTGAGCGGCAGGCCCGCCGCAGTGGCGGCCCGTTCTAGCGCATCGGAATCGATGGGATATTTCAAAATCGCGAGGAGCATGGCGTTATTGTAGAGCGACCACACGCCTTAAAATCACCTTCTCCCCATGCGCATCCCCCTGCAACAGGCCGCCGATCGCGCGCCCGGCTCTTTCGAAAGAAAGCCCGACTGGCTCAAGGTTCCGCTGCCCACCGGGCCGGATTACCTTCAGCTCAAGTCCGACCTCAAGCGCCTCAAGCTCGCCACGGTCTGTGAAGAAGCCCAGTGCCCCAACATGGGGGAATGCTGGTCGGGCGGCACCGCCACCGTCATGCTCATGGGGGAAATCTGCACCCGCGGCTGCCGCTTCTGCGCGGTAACGACGGGAAAACCTCCCGCGCTCGACCCCGACGAACCGGCCCACATGGCGCAGGCGGCCGACATCTGGGGATTGAATTACCTGGTCATCACCTCCGTCAACCGCGACGAACTCCCCGACGGAGGCGCCTCCCATTTCGCCAAAACCGTCCGCCTGCTCAAGGAAAAGCGGCCGAGCATGCGCGTCGAAGTCCTCACCCCCGATTTCCAAGGCAGCCGCGCGGCCATCCACACCATGTGCGACGCCGCCCCCGATGTCTTCGCCCACAACATCGAGACCGTGCGGCGTCTGACGCCCACCGTTCGTGATGCGCGGGCCAGCTACGAACAGTCATTGTCCGTCCTGAAAACCATCAAAGAACTGAATCCCGACCAGCTCACCAAATCCTCGGTCATGCTCGGCCTCGGCGAAAGCGAAGCGGAAATCATTGAGACCATGAAGGACTTGCGCGGGGTCGGCTGCGACATCCTCACCCTCGGGCAATATTTGCGGCCTTCTCCCAAGCACATTGCCGTCGAACGCTATGTCCCACCGGAGGAATTCGTGAAGCTCGGAGCGATCGGGGAATCGCTGGGATTCCTCTTCGTGGCCTCCGGGCCACTGGTGCGGAGTTCGTATAAAGCCGGGGAGTTTTTCGTGGAGAATTATTTGAAGGGGCAGCAGGCGGGATGACTCGCGCGGAGTGAAATTCGGCCACCCGCTGGTTGAAATTCGTCCACTGAGTGGTTGAATTTCGTCCACTAAGTGGTTGAATTTCGTCCACTGAACGGCTAGAATTCCTGCATGTACGCCCGTCACCTGCTGGCCGAGTTGCGCGCCGCGCTGGCCGACACCCCGGTAGTCTTCCTCGACGGCGCCCGCCAGACCGGAAAAACCACGCTGGCGCGCGCGGCAGCCGGCGCGGCGGAAAGCCCGCGCGCCTACTTGACGCTAGACGACCTGGCGACCCTCGCCGCCGCCAGGCGCGATCCCGAAGGCTTCATCGCCGGGCTTGCCGGCCCGGTCACGCTGGATGAAGTGCAGCGCGCGCCGGAGTTGTTCCTCGCCATCAAGGCCGCGGTGGATCGCGACCGCCGCCCAGGCCGTTTTCTCCTGACCGGCTCCAGCGACGCGCTGCTGATGCCCCGCGCCGCCGATTCCCTCGCCGGCCGGATGCAGCGGCTCACCCTGTGGCCCCTCTCCCAGGGGGAGATCGCGGGCCGCCGCGAATCCTTCGTGGATGCGCTCTTCAGCGAACGGCCGCCACGGGCGCCAGCGGGGGAACCGCGTGCGAAGCTCCTGCGCCGCGTCCTGCACGGCGGTTTTCCCGAGGCGCTCGCCCGCCACGAGCCCAACCGGCGCGCCGCCTGGTTCGCGGCCTACCTGGATGCGCTGGTGCAGCGCGACATCCGCGAACTGGCGCACATTGAGAAGCTGGGCGAGCTGCCGCGTCTGCTCACCCTCGCCGCCGCGCGTGCCTCCGGCCTGCTGGCCTTCAGCGACCTGGGGCGCGACCTGGCGCTGCCGCAGACCACTCTCAAGCGCTACTTCGCGCTCCTGGAGGCGGTGCATCTCGTCCATCTGCTGCCCGCCTGGACGCCAGGGCGCGGGCCGCGCGCGGTCAAGGCGCCCAAGCTCTATTTCAGCGACACCGGGCTGCTCGCCCACCTGCGCGGCGCCGACGAGGCGGGCCTCGCCGCCGACCCCGCCTCATTCGGGCCGCTGTTCGAGCAGTTCGCCGTGCTGGAAATCCGCAAGGCCGCAGCGTGGAGCAAGGTCCGCCCCGCGCTCCACCATTTCCGTACCCACGGTGGGCGCGAAGTGGACCTCATCCTCGAAGACCGCCGCGGCCGTCTGGTGGCCATCGAGATCAAGGCGACCGCCACCCCCCGTCCCGGCGACCTTGCCGGCATCACCGCCTTCGCGGAAATCGCCGGGAAGAAATTCCACCGCGGGGTGATTCTCCATGCCGGAATGCAGACCGTGCCCTTCGCGGCGAAAATTCACGCGGTGCCGATTGGCGCGTTGTGGGGGTGAACAAGGCCTGCTCTCTCATCCGGTATCATGGCGCCGTGGCAAACCTGAGTCCCAAATACCTCGCCATCGGGCGCTATGTCCCGCCGGAGGAATTCATGAAGTTGGGGGCGATCGGGGAATCGTTGGGATTCCTCGTCGTCGCGAGCGGCCCGCTGGTTCGGAGTTCATACAAGGCCGGAGAGTTTTTTGTGGAGAATTATTTGAATAAGAAGGCGGGGAAATGAAAAGATAGAGGCGTTTTGCGGCACACTTACCTCAGTCCTGGAATCTGCAGGGGCAACGCGTCGGGCATTTCCCCTTTCTTTTTCCCCTTGCTGTCGACATAACCGGCCAGGACGAAGCGTACGGAGACGAAGTGCTTGGGTTTCATGGGCGGCAGGATGATGCCGGCGGCGGCGAGGCTCTCGGCATTTGCGTCGCCGCTGGCATCATAGGAGAACTTTTGCAGGCTGTTCGCCCCCCAAGGTTTGTCGGTGGTGCTCGACGAGGTGGTGGAATCGGTGTTGCCCGCCTCATCCGTGAATTCAAACGAACCGGAGTAACCCTTGATGCCTTTATCGTTCACTACCTTGAGACGGCAGATGACCATGTTGATGTCCGGCGCAATCACTTGGTGGCAGGATTCGAGTTCGATCGCGCCAGCCAGCGTCTGATCCTTGGGGGGCAGGAGAGTCAAAGTTCGATCGCTCGCCGTACAGGCGGCAACCGGCGCGGCCGACGGGCTGGTGGTCGCGGGGGCGGAAGTCGCTGCCGGCACGGAGCTCGGCTGATCAGCAGCGTATGCAAGGACAAATGCCGAGCTCAGCAGCGCTGGGCCCCAAAGTTTGAGGGGTTTGTTCATGGCCGCAATGTTAATGGATTGCGGCCGAGGCGGGAAATATCAAAGCGGTTGAAAGACTGCTGAAGGCGGGTGAAAACCCGGCGCTGCGCAACGGCAAGCGGCGAACAGCGGAAGAAATTTCTCGATCGGCCGAGCATACAGAAATCTCGCAACGGTTGGCGGTGGCGCCGTCTGGCTAAACAACGACCTGGAAATGTGTTAATAATTCCTAGGGTTGAAATTCGTCCATCAAGGGATTGAATTTCATGCACCGATTACAAATTAAATCGATTGGGTTATTCCCGAATCGTGTGTAGGGGCGGAGCTAAGCTCCGC
>JAYVQF010000084.1:0-2478 GCA_043777195.1 Thermoanaerobaculia bacterium | reverse complement strand
ACACCACCACCTCCGCGATTTTTCTCGCCCTCAATTTCATCAGCAATGTTTTCTATCCCGTCTCGGCGCTGCCCCATTGGCTGCGCGCCGCCGCCTGGTTGAATCCCGTCACCTGGCAGAACGATCTCATGCGCTGGCCGATCTTGGGCGGGCCGTTCTCCCGCACACTGCAAATTGAAGCGGCGGCTTTTTTGATTTTCACCTTCGCCGCCTATCTGCTGGCCGATCACGCGCTCAACGCGCCGGTGGAGTAAACAGCTTCCCGATGAAAGCTTTTCGACAATTGCGCGACGCCCTGCTGCCCGCTCCCTGCGCAGTCTGCGGCGCGGAGGAGTCCGGCCCGCTGCGCCTGTGCGCGCCTTGCGTGGAACGCCTGCGCTTGCTGTCGCCTTGTTGTCCGCTGTGCGGAAGCGCGCAAACAGCCGCCGCGCCCTGCATGGCCTGCACGGCGAAGCCGCCGAAATTCCGCCGCCGGGCGCTCTGGCGTTATGATGATGCGGGCGCGGCGCTGATGCGTCTCTTCAAGCGGCACGGCGGTTACGCGCTGTCCGGGCCGCTCATCAAGGCCGCGTGGAACGCAGGCATCGAGAGCGATCCCCCGCTGCGCGACTGGCTCGCCGGCACCGAACTCGTCTGCGCCATTCCCAGCCATCCCCTGCGCCGGTTATCCCGCGGCTACAACCCCGCAGGCTTATTGGCCGCAGAATTCGCCAAAGCCGCGAAGCTGTCTGCGCCCGTGGCGCTCCTGCGCAAACGCCGCACGGGCGGCCAAACCGGCCGCAGCGGAGCGCAGCGCCGAAAAATCGGCCGGGCCTTTGCGGCCGGTTGGCGCTGGAAACTCGTCCGAAATAAACACATTCTCCTCATCGATGATGTCGAAACCACCGGCGCCACCCTGCGCTCGGCGGCGCTGGAATTGCTCCGACTGGGTGCGAAGGAAGTCCGGGCGCTGACGCTGTTCCGGGTGACGGATGAGCGCTGATCTGATTTTATGCGGGAATTGCCGGTAAAGTTGCCGGTAAAGTCATCCGCGGTGAATGAAAATCTTCATACCCGCTATCATTTCCCTGTTGCATGGCTGTTCCATTTTCGCTTCTCCTCGTTGATGACGAGCCCAATATTCGCTCCACACTGGCTGCGGTGCTGGGCGATGCGGGGTATTCCGTCACTACATGCGGTTCGGCGGAAGAAGCGCTGGCGTTGCCGGAAATCGAGACCCGGTTCGAACTCGCGCTGCTTGATCTGGCGTTGCCGGGCATGGATGGACTGTCGCTGCTGAAGGAATTGAAATCCCGCGGCTTCACCGGCGATTACATCATGATTTCCGGCCACGCCACGCTGGACAGCGCGATGAAGGCGGCCCGGGAAGGCGCTTTTGATTTTCTGGAGAAGCCGCTATCAGGGCAGAAGACCCTGCTCACCGTGCGCAATGCGCTGGCGACGCGGGTGCTCAAGCGGCAGAAAGCACTCTTGGAATCCTCGCAGGAACCGGCGGAGCTGGTCTGTGTTTCCAAGGAGATGGCCGAGGTGCTGGCACTGGTCGCCACCGCCGGGCCGTCTGATTCGCGATTGCTGATCACCGGTGAGAATGGCACGGGAAAGGATCTTGTCGCGCGGCTGATTCACCGCGCTTCACCGCGCGCGGAAGGACCCTTCGTGGCGCTCAATTGCGCGGCGCTGCCGGAAGAGTTGATCGAGTCGGAACTCTTCGGCCATGCGCGCGGCGCCTTCACGGGCGCGGCGGAAAAACGGCTGGGGAAATTCGCGCAAGCCAATGGCGGCACTCTGTTCCTGGACGAGATTGGCGACATGTCGGCGCGCACCCAGGCCAAAGTGCTGCGGGCGATTGAGACGGGCCGTTTCACGCCGCTGGGCAGCGACAAGGAGAGCGCGGTGGATGTGCGTCTCATCGCAGCCACCAACCAGAATCTCAAGGCGGCGATTGAGGCGGGGGCGTTCCGTTCCGATCTTTATTACCGGCTCAATGTCGTCAATATTCATCTGCCGCCATTGCGCGCGCGCCGCGCCGATATCCTGCCGCTGGCGAAACATTTCCTCTCGCTACTCGGCCCCGGCCGTCTCTTTTCGTTCACCCCGGAGGCGCGCTCCGCGCTGGAGAATTACGACTATCCCGGCAATGTGCGCGAGCTGCGCAACATCACCGAGCGGGCAGTCATTCTCAGCCGGGGCGGGGAGATCGGCGCTTCAGCGCTGCCGCGCGAAGTCCTCAACCCGGCCATCCGCCACGGCGGGGCAGGGGGACTCGACGAACTCAACGCGCTGGGCGATCTGCGCGCGGCGCGTGACGCCTTTGAGAAGCAGTTCATTCTCCACCGGCTGGCGGCGGCGGGCGGCTCCATGACGAAAGCCGCGGAATTGCTCGGACTGGAACGCTCGCACCTCTACAAAAAATTCAAAGCGCTGGGCATCGACACCAAGGAACGGGACGGCAACGCGTGAGCTGGCGCGCATGAGCCG
>JAYVQF010000083.1:0-9629 GCA_043777195.1 Thermoanaerobaculia bacterium | reverse complement strand
GGCCGGAAGTGCCGATCAATTCGCGCAGCTGGTTGCTGTTCTCATTGCCCGCGACTTCCACGACGATGCGATCCTTGCCCTGGCGTTGCACCACGGGTTCGCTGACGCCGGTCGAGTTGATGCGGGTTTCAATCACCGCGCGCGATAATTCGACCGCCTTTTCCTTGAGGGTTTCATAGGCGGCGTCCGTCATCGTGACCTTGAAGCCGGTTTCCGTCGGGTCAGCGGAAAAATTCGTGAGGCGCGATTCAATCTTGTGCTGGACATCAGCCAGCTTTTCCTTGGGGACGCCGGTGACGATGAACACCTTGGGATTGGCGGGGTCGTTGGCGAGCGATGCGCCGGGCGCTTGGGCCATCACATCGGGTTTCACCAGGCCGATCGCATTGTTCACTTCGCCGAGCACCGCCGGGGAGGGATCCATGCTCAAGACGATGTGATCGCCGCCCTGCAAATCCAGGCCGCGCGTCAGGCCGGGCACATCTTTGACCCGCGCCTTGACCGCGCCGACGGGATCATTGAAAAAGCTGGGGTAATTCTTCAGCTTCTTACCGGTCTTGGGATTGACCGGATCATTGAAGAACGGGATGAGGATCGCGATCAACGCGATCACGCCGATCACGCCGAGCTTGAAGTTCAGGTTGCCGGGTTGGTTGGGGGTGCTGGCCATGTGAGTTAAGCCTCTGAATGCAAAATGCTGAAGATGATGACGATGATGTTGATGTAAAGAATGCGCCGTAAATCAGACGGAGTGGCGCGCATGTGCGGCGGATAGGGGGGTAAAAAAAATACCGCCGTGTTACCAAGAGGCTAACCCCCCGCTTCTTCCGGCGCGATGATCTTGCTGATGGTGGACTTGAGCACTTCAATGCGGGTGTTTTCCGCCACCCGCAGATGCACGATCTCCTCGCGGATCTGATGCACCTGGCCGAAGATGCCGGAAGTCAATAGCACCCGGTCGCCCACCTTCAGATTGTCGAGCAGGGCTTGCTGCTGCTTGCGGGCTTTGCCTGCCGGGGCGAAAAGAATGAAATAGCCGGCGGCAAACAAGACCGCCATCAGCAGCAATTGCTGCATGCCAAATCCGGGGGCGGCCGCCGGGGCGGGCGCGTTCTGTGCAAACACAACGGGGGCTGCGGCCATAAGAGCCGCGCCATAAATAAGACGCACGAAGGCCTCCGGGCGGGACAGCGAATTCAGAATAGCAATCTGAAGGTCTGGGATTTGCCTTGACTTGCGTCAAGACAGAGGGGGATTCTACGGGAGACGGGCGCGCGCCGCAAGCCGAACGGCGCAGCGGCTTTTCCGGCGCCTGCCTCATGGCCTCGCGGGAAGCGCTATTTGAAGATTTCGTGCCACGCCCGCCGGGCGCGTTCATCCCGGCTCGGCGGGCGTCGATGGCAGCGGTAAAAAAGCAAGGCGGAGACCAGAAGCAGCAGGGCGGTTATTCCGCGCCAGACCCAGCGCCGCTCACCCGTCAGGCGCCCCCGCCAGGTTGTGGACTGCTGTTGCGCGCCGCCCGCCGCGATCACCAGGGCGCGGCCAGTCGCCGGGAGCGCGCGGACATGGAGCCAGTGCAGGAAAGAACCCGTGGCGCGCGCCGTCCACGGAATCGCGCGGCGGCCGGCCCATTGCTGGAACGCCCGCGCGTAGGCGAGCAGCCAGCCCTTCTCCCGCGCGAGAATTTCCTGGAAATTGGTGGCCGCGGTCTGCTCGCCGGCGGCGCCAACGGTGGCGGCGCCGGCGAGCGTCCGTTCCCCGCCCTCCCCCGCTTCTGCGGAAACTGCGGCGCCGGCCGCCGCCGCGAAGGCCCGGGCAAAGTCGCCGCAGGCGGCGTAACGGTCGGCGGGCGCCTTGCTCAGCCCGCGCAGCAGGACCGCTTCGAGGGCGGGAGAACAGCCCGACGGGCGAACGCTGATTGCGGCGGGTGTTTCGTTCAGCACTTTATGCAGGATGGCGGAAATCGAATCCGCCGCGAAGGGGGATTTTCCCGCCAGCATCTCGTAAATCACCACGGCCAGCGAAAACTGATCGCTGCGGCCGTCGAGCGTCTCGGCGCGCACCTGCTCTGGCGACATATATCGGGGGGTTCCCAGCACCTCGCCCGCATGGGTCAATTCCGCCCCCGCGTCGCCGCGCATCTTCGCGACGCCGAAGTCGGCCAGCTTGGGCCGCCCGGCATCGGTGATGAAAATGTTGGCCGGCTTGACATCCCGGTGCACGATCCCGGTTTGATGGGCGTGATCCAGCCCATCCGCCAGCGGCAACAGCAGCGCGGCGATCTCCGCGGCGGAAAATCGCCGCCCCGAGCGCATCAGCGCCCGCAGCTCCTGCCCGTTCACCAGCTCCATCACCAGATAGTCGCCGTCGAAATCGTACACCTGCACGATGGCGGGATGCACCAGCGCCGCGACGATGCGCGCCTCCCGTTCAAAGCGCGCCGCCAGGCCCGGATTCTGTTGCAGCACTTCGGATTTCACGGTCTTGAGCGCCACTTCGCGCTGCAGACGCGGATCGCGTGCCCGGTAAACCATTCCCATCGCCCCTTCGCCCAGGGTGCCGATGATTTCATAACGGCCATACGCGGGTGCGGACACAGCACAAGTTTAACCCGGGCTATATCACCACAAAGTCACGACACGGGGTGGTGCGCAGGCTCATGAGCCCGTCCCAACCCGAAGGCGTGATTGGCGGGCGGGTTGTTCGATCCCCGCTTCTGTAAACTTCCCTCATGTCAGCCTTCGTCGCCAACGATAAATGGGCCGCCCTCTCAGCCCGCTTCACCGCGCTCGGGGTGAATGAATCCGACATCGCGGAATCCTTCACCCGCTCGGGCGGGCATGGCGGCCAGAATGTCAACAAGGTTTCGACCTGCGTGGTCCTGGTGCACGCCCCCAGCGGCCTTTCGGTGCGCTGCCAGGAGGAACGGACACAAGGGATGAACCGCTACCGCGCGCGGGTGCGGCTGCTGGAAAAACTGGAAGAAAAGATCAAGGGGGCGCAAAGCGCGAAACAACAGGCGATCGAAAAGATTCGGCGGCAGAAACGCAAGCGCTCGAAGCGGGCGAAGGAAAAATTGCTGGCCGACAAGCATCATCGCGGCGCAGTCAAGGCGGCGAGGCGGACCGTGGGCAGCGATGACTGATTCGCGCGGCAGAATCAAAGACGAAAATCAAGATTCGAGATTCGGGGTTCGAGATTCGGCGGACGCGGTTTCGGAAGCCGGGGCGGACGCCGAGGCAGAATCCGAAGTTTTGCTCGGCGCGCTCAAGCGCTATTTCGGTTTCGCAGAATTCCGTCCGCATCAGGAGGAGATCATCGCCGCAGTACAGGCCGGCCGCGATTGTCTGGCATTGCTGCCCACCGGCGGCGGCAAATCGCTCTGCTATCAATTGCCTGCGCTGCTGCGGCCGGGCTTGACGCTGGTCGTCTCGCCGCTGATTGCATTGATGGAGGATCAGGTGGCGCAGATGGTGGCGGCGGGAATTCCCGCAACCTTTCTCAATTCGTCGCTGGAGGCGGATGAGGCCCGCGCGCGTTTGCGCGGTCTGCATGGCGGGCAATACAAAATTCTGTATGCGGCGCCGGAACGAATTTTTCTCGGCGGCTTCCTGGAGACCCTGGCGGGCTGGAACATTTCGCTGATCGCGGTGGATGAAGCCCACTGCATTTCCGAATGGGGCCACGAATTCCGCCCGGAATACCGGCAGCTGGCGGCACTGCGGGAAAGATTCCCGAAAGTCCCGATGCTGGCGCTCACCGCCACCGCGACCGGCCGGGTGCGCGAGGACATCGCTCGCCAGCTGGCGCTGCATGAGCCCGCGCGCGTGGTCGCGTCATTCAACCGTCCCAATCTGAACTACCGCGTCGAGGCGAAAGAGAGCGGCTATACGCAGCTGCGCAATTTCATCCGCCGCCATCCCGGCGAGAGCGGGATTGTGTATGCGCAAAGCC
The DNA here is from genome assembly GCA_043777195.1 of Thermoanaerobaculia bacterium. Taxonomy (GTDB): domain Bacteria; phylum Acidobacteriota; class UBA4820; order JAYVQF01; family JAYVQF01; genus JAYVQF01. The sequence goes on along the minus strand of JAYVQF010000083.1, from coordinate 5,675 downwards.
GGGCGGCCACTGAAAGGCTGGCGGGAAAATTGAAGGACGACGGAATCAACGCGCGCGCCTATCATGCGGGTCTTGATGCCGCGGTGCGGCGGCGCAATCAGGAACTGTTCCGCAAGGACAAGTGTCCCGTCATTGTCGCCACCATCGCATTCGGCATGGGGGTGCATAAACCCGATGTCCGTTTCGTGGTTCATTATGACTTGCCGAAATCATTGGAAGGTTATTACCAGGAGAGCGGGCGGGCGGGGCGCGACGGCGAGCCGGCCGATTGTCTGCTGCTCTATTCGCCGGGCGACGCCGCGAAATTGCGCGGCTTCATGGATGAAATTTCCGATGCCGAGCAAAAACAATCGGCCGAGGCGAGCCTGCGCGAGGTGATGATCTACGCCGAGACCGGCGGCTGCCGGCGCAAGCAATTGCTCGCGCATTTCGGCGAGGAATTTTCCGATGGTTCTGTTGCGGCCTCCTGCGGCGGCTGCGACAACTGCCTCACCCCGCCCGATTCGTGGGACGCCACCGAGCTGGCGCAGAAGCTGCTCTCCTGCGCCCTGCGGGTGCGCCAGCGCGGAGGGTTCGCGGTCGGCCTCGGCCACTTGACCGATGTGCTGCGCGGGGGCGACACCGACAAAATCCGCCGCTGGGGCCACGACGCGCTGACCACTTACGGCATCGGCAAAAATATTTCCAAGGCGGACTGGATGCGGCTGGGGCGCGCGCTCGTCGGCGCCGGCTATCTCTCACTCAACCCTGAACATCAAACCGTGTCGGTTACTTCATCAGGATTGGGCGCGCTCAAGGAACGCCATCCCGTGAACCTGCTGGTACGCAAACCCGCAACAGGCACAGGCCTTTCGGATACGGGAAAATCAAGCGGCGGCAAATTCGGCGAAGAAAGCCACGACGAGGCGCTCTTCCAGCGGCTGCGCACCCTGCGCCGCGCCCTCGCCGAAGCCAAAGGCGTGCCGCCCTATTTCATCTTCTCCGACAAAACATTGCGCGCCATGGCGGCAAACGCGCCACGCGACACCGCCGAGTTCGCGCGAATCCCCGGCGTGGGCGAAAGAAAGCTGGCCGACTACGCCGAAGATTTTCTCGGCGAGATCGCCCTGCACGCGCTGAATGCCGTCGTGGATTGAGTTTCCGAAGCGCCACCTTCACGAGGTGGCCCCGAGTTACGAAGTCGTCGCTGAAGTATTCAACTTGAAAAGCCTAAGGCATTTCATGCTGCCTGTGAGAGCAGGCAGTCGCAATGAGGGGCAGCCAAGTGGTTCAGGGCCTTGCGGACCTGTTCGCCCATGGCTGCGAGCGTGAGGCACCCCAGCAGCCAGTTGCGCCGCATTTTGTGGCTTTCCTTCGCGCGGCCGATCACCGGTTCTATTGCGCTTCGCCGCCGCATGAACTTCTTCAGTTTGCCGTCCAGCTTCCTCGTCCCGGAAATGTATAGCGCCACTTCCTTCATCCGATACGCTTCGCCGCGGTAGCCTTTGTCAGCCGCGTGTGCCAACGGCTCGGAATAAATTCGTGAACTACCATTTCCAGATCCAAGTTATAGATTATAGACGCGACCCCAATGACGACCCCAATGCGCCCCGATGCGCTCTGCCACCTCTCCCCCGGAGGGAGAGGTCGGCGCGAAGCGCCGGGTGAGGGGGAAAATTCGTCAGGCAGGCAATAGAATACTGGCGAATTTCTCCGTCATCGATTCCGGACAACATTTGAATTCTTAACAGTCTCGTTTCCGCACTTCCCCCCTCACCCGCGTCGCTCGCGCGCCGCGACCTCTCCCTCCAGGGGAGAGGTGGCCGCGGCCTCCTGCTCCGCCTTTTCAATCATCGCGCGGCGCCGCGTGAGGGAGAGCTCGCGACATGGTGTGAATTATAGATTATAGACGCGACCCCGATGATTATAGACGCGACCCCGATGACTTATTAAGAGGGTTCCGCTTCTTTCTCGGGCATTTTTCCATACACAATTCATCTATACAATCAGCAATACACTGTATTTAATGAGTTTTTCAGCGACGACCAGGTAGAGTGATTTGACCATGTAAATCGTCTTATTTTTCTCACCTGTTTACTTTTTCAACAGCAACATAGTGATGATTCGCTGATATTTTTCACGAGCATCATAGTTTAGTGCCAGGCTTCAACTATTTGCTTTTTCCTTATTTCATCAATATACAAATCACATACTCGAAATGTTACTATACCGAAAATATTTATATCTTTTGATAATATTATTCCATCATACTCTTGATTTGTATACACGACACCAGAAAATACAAGCGCCTCGTTTTGGTAAATTTTTATTTCATAACTATTATCAATATTTTGAGTATGCACATAAAGTTTCGGCCTACCGAATCCTATTGTATTTATTTCAATCGCACTATAATTGTTGCTGTTGCTTCTTAGAGCAACAGTCGCATGTAACCGCTTTCCGGAAAGCGAGAATATTTTAAAGCAATAATAAACATTTGCGACATCTTTTGGCACCAAGAGAGCGAGTATGAACAATAATAATAGTGAGTACACCAATTGTCTGACGCTTTTAAACTTCAGATATTTCTTGATTGAATCATACAGCATTAGCGTTGGAACGCCTAACGTAACTATGTATATAAGAATAGCAAATATCCCGATCATGATGTCACCTATAGGCTAGTTGATCAACTCTCGTACCTTTGCTGCGATTGAATCATTTGAGTCGAAATTCAATCCTGACAATAGGTTTCCAATTGGAATTTCGGTCATTAGGTTCTCATCTGGTATACTCGATTTATACCCCGCTGAGTTCGGCCGGAACCGAGTGTAAGTGCCCCCGCGCAGGATCGGGGCCCCGCACGCCGCGCGTGGGGCAGGGCCGAGGCAGGGGAAGGGGTAGGGTCCGTAATCTTGCGCACATTTGAAATTCTTCAGTCAGAATCCGTGTGCAGTTGGAATTATAGGACGGTTGCTTTTTTTCTTGTCAGCCTCCTGGGTATGACCCGCGTTTGACGACGATGTTGCCGTGAGCCGGTTGCGAAACCGCGCGGGGGACCCACGGGGATACACGGGGATTCTTTCCGGTGATTGCATCTTGATCTCCTTGGACATTCTGCTTTATGCCGTGTCCAAAGATATCGGGGGCGGGTCACTCGGTGGTAGTCCCAGTTGATAGCGCGTGACAGATCGGGTGAACGATCTCAAGAATAATCCGGATCAATTGTCGAGATAAGCGAACAGGTCGAAGGCCGGCTGTTCGCTGCCATCGGGGCGCTGCTCGCGGGTGGGGGCGAGGAGATAGAGCCGGTTGCCGCCCTCTGCGAGCAGGGGTTCGCCTGGGCCGGTGGGCTGCGGCGTGAGGGATTCCGTGGTGAGCAGTCCCGCCTCGTCCAGCTGCCCCAGCCAGGCGCCGCTCTCCAGGTTCGCCGCCAACCACGCGCCACCGTGGGCGCGGCGGACTGCGGCCGCAATACGCGCTTCGCCCTGCAGATACTGGCTTTCCAGCGGGCGATCCACGCTGACCAGCGCACCGCCGCTCGCGTCGAGTACTCGCCAGTTCTCCGGCTGCCGAAGAACCGCCAAGGGGCCCCGCCCCACCATGACCAGCTGGCCATCACGGGCGTTCGGGTAAACCGCGCCGCCGCGCAATTCGCCCCCCGACTGGATGCGCAGAAGCCGCAGGCCGCTGCCGCTCATGCCGCCGCTCGCATTGCAATTCTCCACCCGCACCAGCAGATTGAGGATGCCGCCCGCTGCGGCCGCGCTGGCGAGGACTCCGCCATCGCCGCCGCGGCCGCAGCCCTGCAAATCAACCCACGACTGTGTGGCCAGTTTCCCCTCCGGTGAATACCACGCGATGAGGCGGCGGGCCTCGCCCAGTCCGGTGATGGCAATCATTCCATCGGGCGCAACTGCCACGCTCACGCCAGAAAGCGGTTCGCCGCCCGGCGAAACCGGGGCGAGACCCTCCAGCCGGCCGGTGGCCGGGTCAAAGCGGGCGGAGAGAAGCCGGGTGGCCGGGCCGGTTACGAACAGAAGCACGCGGCCGCCGTTGAGCGGCACCATCGCGACCACGGTCTGAATGCCGCCTGCCGGGCCGCCCGCCATTTTCGTGAGGGAATATTCGCCGCGCAATTCAGCGCCGGCCCGCAGGTGGCGTTGCCCATCCTGCGGCCTCGAACCGGCTTCATCCCCAAAGCGTAGCAGCGCGGGGGCGATGACGCCGGCCTCATCGCGCCCCTCGACCGCCAGCCACAGCATGGCCCGATCCCGCGCCGCCGCGACGGCGAGCGGGCGCAGCGAATTTCCCCCGAGCCGGTAGCGCCATAGCCAGGGGCCGGTGAACGCATCCAGGGGCGCGTTCGCCGGCAGGGCAGCGGTTGATGCGTTCGGCCGCACCGGCGGCTTGAGGGGCGGTGATTGCGCCGGGGTGCCTTCTGGGCCGGATTGCGCGAACGCGAGTCCCGGCGCAAAGAGCGCGACCGCGAGAATTGCCAAGCGGAATTGCATTCCGCCATTCTATTCCAGTTGGCGTAAACTTTACGCGAGGCCCCCCATGATTCGTCCGCGATTTTTTTTCCTGCTGGTTTGCTTGTCGCCGCTTCCGTTTTCCCCGACGCTGCGCGCCGCCGGAAAACCGGATTTTGCCGCGAAGGTCGCGTCCGTTCCGTTGCCCTCGGGCACCGGCGCTGCGGTGCCGGACAAATGGTTTGAAAACAGCGACGGACTGCGCAAGGCAATGGGCAGCCGCGCGACCACCACCGCGCCGCTGCTCGTCTATTTCTACACCGGCTGGTGCGATGAGTGCAAGATCAGCGACCGGTTGTGGGAATCGTCCGCGGTGCAGCAGAAATTGAACGGGGTTTACCGGGTAAAGATTGATGCGGAGATCGCCGGCGCGGAGGGGGATCTCGCGCGCAGCGTGGGTGCCCGCAAATTTCCCGCCTGCCGGTGGTTTCCCGCCGGCGCCGACTCCGCAAAAGATATTCCCTGCGGACCTGCAGTCACACCGGAGGCTTTCATCGCCTGGATTGACAATGATCCCGACGGCGTCGCCCACTGGGTGAAGTCGGCCCATGCCAAATTGCAGGCGCGTGATTTCGCGGGGGCGATCGCCGCCGCCGATCGGGCGCTGGCCGCGACGCCGGGCGATGCGGATTTGTGGACTTTGCACGGTTCCGCCAATGCGGGGCTGGGAAATTCAGCCGGCGCGGAGACCGATTTCCTGCGCGCGTTGCGGCTGGACGGACGCAATCTCGCGGCCTGCCGGCAACTCGACCTGTTGTATGCCGCGGAAAAACGCTACGCCGATGCCGTTTCCGTGTGGGATTTTCGTCTCAAGTTCGTCCCCACCGACGGCGAAAGCTGGCATGCGCTGGGCAGCGCCCTGATGCGCGAAGACGAAAAACACAAGGCGCGCAAGGCCTATCAAGCGGCCTGCGAACGGGGCTACAAACCGGCCTGCGGCGCGGCGAAATGAACCGCGCCGTCTGCGCCCGTCGTCGCACTTAAGGGGCCGCAACGAAATAACCGTAGCAGTCTGCCCGCCGATTCATCCCGACTGGCTTCGTTCCCCATCTATCGCGCGCTCCTCTGGAGCGCGCTCCCAATCGCTGCTGCGCAGCTCTTGGAGAATGGGGCCCCCGTCGCTTACATGCTGATGGTGACTGCACACTCTCGTGTGCAGCCTCG
>JAYVQF010000082.1:0-9703 GCA_043777195.1 Thermoanaerobaculia bacterium | reverse complement strand
AGTTCGCCGAGTTCAACCATTCCCGCGGGCGTGGCGGTGGAAACCTTCACCAGTCCGCTGCGGATGAAATACATGCTGTCGCCCGGCTCGCCTTCGGTAATAATACGCTCGCCCGGTTCGTAGGTGCGCAGCATGCACCCCTCCACCACCAGGACGGCTTCCGGCACCGTGAGATCGGCCAGGATTCCCCCCAGCGTTTGTTCCGCTGGCCCAGGTTGCTCGGGTTCTTCCACTTCGGCGGCAGCTGATGCGGCCAGCAAGGCGGCGGTATCGGGAACTTTCGCGGCTTTCTCCGGCGGCGTTGGCGGCAAGGGCGCGACGATTTCCGGTTCAACGACGATCTCGGCAGCCGCAAGTTCTTCCGGCTCGGCCATGACCGGCGGCAGATCGTCGGCGCTGATGTCATCGTCGAAGGCAATGGCGGCGCGATTCATAGTGGCCTCGCCGATTTCCATTTCTTCCGTCTCCGGCGACGCGCTGTCTTCCCCCATGTCGATATCGAAGGCGTCGTCGGAGGATTTTTTCTTGGCCTGTTCAATCGTATTGCGGGGCGAGGAAGGCGCTGCGGCATCTTGGCTCGCGATTTTGGCCTTCAGCTCGGCATGATTGGGCGCCAGTTTTTCGGCGCGGCGGTAGAGCGCCAGCGCCTTGGTGTGATGCCCCTTGGCCTCCTGGCCGTCGGCGACGCGGATGAGTTCGGTGGCCGCATCGTCGCGCCGGCCGAACCGTTCCAGCGTTTCGGACAACTGCAACCCCAGCGCGAAATCGTCAGGCGATCTTTTCGCCAGCTTGCGCAGAACCTTGATCGCGCCCTCGAGATCGCCCTTGGCGATCAGCGCCGCGTAATCGTCGCCGGAAGATTTGGAACCGCCGAAAAGGGCCATCACTGCTCCTGCGCGATTGCCCGCCGCTCACCTTGTGGCCTATGGCCATACTTGATGGCCATAGGCCACAAGATGGCGGCGGGAAAAGCGGTTACAATTTTAGCGTGTCCGCTGTCCCTGCAACCACCACCCTGAAATCCGCCTCGATCGAGGCCGCCGTTTTCCTGCGCCTGCCCCCCGGCGGTGGCGTCGTTTTTGCCGCCGGCGCCGGCCCCGCCCGTCTGGCGGCCCCCCGTCAGGCCGGCTTTTGGGAATTGCGCCAGACCCATTCGGCCCTCTGGCATGAGGTGAAAGACGGCGACCCGCGCGCCGGCACGGAAGGGGATGCGCTGCTGGCTACGACACCGGAAACCATTCTCGCCATCAAAACCGCCGATTGCCTCCCGTTGCTGCTGCACGCGCCCGATCTCGGCATACTCGCGGCGGTGCATGCGGGCTGGCGCGGATTGGCGCAGGATCTGCCCGCGCTGATCGTGAAGGAACTGTTGGCGCGCGGCGCGGTGCTGGAAAATTTGCGTATCGCCCTGGGTCCGGCAATCTGCGGCCCCTGCTATGAAATCGGCCCCGAAGTCGCGGCACAATTCGCGAGTTTTCCGTCGGGGGATTACCTGAAGGCAGGCCGGACTGATCGCCTGCACTTCTCACAACACGACTTCGCCCGCACCCGGCTGATCACGCTAGGCATCGCCGCAGAAAACATTTGGCGCAGCGATCTCTGCACGCGCCACGACGCGCTTCCCAGCTTCCGCCGCGACGGCCAGGACTGCGGTCGTCTCTATTCGTGCATCTGGCAGTGAGCGCGAACACCGACTTGGTCGCATCTCATCACTTCCTCCTTCATCTTTCCTCCTTCCTCCTTCCGCCTTCGTCCTTCAGCCTTTCGCCTTCAGCCTTGCTTCTGTAAACTCCCCGCCGTGTCGCTCACTGAAGAGACCGTAAAATTTTTCGCACCGGACGGGCCCCTGGCGCAAGCGTTGCCCAATTACGAGTGGCGGCCGGAGCAGGCGGAAATGGCGCGCGCGGTCGCGGATGCGCTGGAGAACAAACGCCACTTGCTGGTTGAAGCCGGCACCGGCACCGGAAAATCGCTGGCCTATCTGGTGCCTTCGCTGCTATGGGGGCAGCGCGTGGTGGTCGCCACCCGCACGAAGAATTTGCAGGAGCAACTGTTCAGCAAGGATCTTCCCGTGCTGGAAAAGGCCGGCTTGAAATTCAAGGCCGCGCTCATCAAGGGGCGCGACAATTATCTGTGCATTCTGCGCCACCGCGAATTTTCCAAGGCGCCGCTGCTGGAAATCGCCGCCGAGGGAAAGCTTTACAAGAAGGTGGATCAGTGGGCGGCGGAGACTGAAACCGGCGACCGCGAGGAACTCGACTTCCTGCGCGACGACACCCGCTTCTGGCGCGACATCAACGCCCGCGCCGACACCTGTCTCGGGCAGAAATGCCCCGACTACGACGCCTGCCACCTCACTCAAATGCGGCAAAATGCGGGCGCCGCCGACCTCCTCATCGTCAACCACCATCTGTTTTTCGCCGACCTCGCGGTGCGCCGCAGCGCCGACAGCATGGTCTTTCCCGAATATGCCGCCGCGATTTTTGATGAAGCCCACGAGATCGAGGAAACCGCCGCCGAATATTTCGGCGCCGCGCTCAGCCAATTCCGCCTCTACGAATTGATCGGCGACGCCAAGCGCGCGCTGCTGGCGCATCCCGCCGGCCCGTCGCTGCTGCCGGGCCTCGACAAAACCCGCGATCTGGTGGAGGCGGCATTCAGTCCGTTTCAGGAGGTGAACTTCCGGGCCGCGCTGCCGGGGCTCCCTGCGGCGGAAACCGCGCGGCCCGCGGGATTGAAATTGTCGCTCACGCTCGAACGCTTCGCCGACAAGCTGCGAAGTATTGCCGGCGACGACCCCATCATCGCGCGGCTCGCGGAGCGGTCGGCCGAATGCGGCACCGCGCTGGAATTGATTCTCGGCGAGGCCAAAGACGGCTTCGTTCACTGGGCCGACCGCAAGGGGCAGGCGATCATTCTGGGGGCGACGCCGATTTCCGTGGCGACAATGTTGCCGGCGGCGCTTTTCGAAACCGTGCCCTGCATCCTCACCAGCGCGACGATGAAGGGCGGTTCTGATTTTTCCTTCGTGCAGGAGCGTCTCGGCCTTGGCGGCGCGGCCACCGCCGATTTCCCCTCCCCGTTCGATCACGACCGCGCGGCGCTTTTCATTCCCCGCGACCTGCCGCCGCCCGACAGCGGCGCGACCTGGGAACGAGCGGTCATCGACCTGGTGCCGCAACTGCTCGCGATCACGCAGGGGCGCGCTTTCGTGCTGATGACCTCGCGCCGCATGGTGGACCGGCTGGCCGAGGCACTCGATCTCGCCGATCTCGGCTGGCCGCTCTTCATCCAGGGCGAAGCGCCGCGCGGCAAACTGCTCAATGATTTCCGCCACAGCGGCAACGGCGTCCTGCTGGCGACGCAATCCTTCTGGCAGGGGGTGGATGTGCAGGGCGCCGCGCTCTCGCAGGTCATCATCGACAAGTTGCCCTTCCCGGTCCCCAGCGATCCGCTGGTGAAAGCCCGCGCCGACGCCCTGCGCGCGGCGGGCGGCGACCCCTTCAATGATTACTTCATTCCCGAAACCGCGATTCTTTTAAAGCAGGGTCTCGGCCGCCTCATCCGCTCGCGCGACGATCGCGGAATTCTTTCCCTGCTTGATTCGCGCGCGCTGACCAAAGGCTACGGCAAGAAAATACTCGCGGCATTGCCGGCGTATCCGCGGATGAATGATCTCGATGCGCTGAAAAGGTTTTGGAATGAGGGCGCGGATCACTCATGACGAAATTCTACATCGCTGGGCAACGCATACATCGCCCCGATACGCCAAAGCGCCTTGAGAGCCTCAGGGCGGAGCTTAGCTCCGCCCCTACATGCAAGTTGCGAATAACCCAGTCGATTTATTTCTTCTTCTCGGCCCCCGCGAAATCGCCCGCGTAGATGCTGACGAGTTGGGCGGGATCGATCCATTGGCGCAGGGCGGCGTTGGCTTGGTCGAGGGTGACGGCGCCGACTTTTTCCTCGATCTGCGCGTCCCAGGCAAACGAGCGGCTGAGGGGCAGATCATCCGCCATGCGGCTCGCGAGGGAACTGTCGTTACCGCGGCGCACCATGCGATTTTTCAGCCAGCCGTCGCGTGCATCCTTGAGCTCCGCCGCAGTGAATCCTTCCTTGATTGCGCGGTCCACTTCTTCACGGAAAGCGGCGGCCAGCTTCGCGCGGTTCTGCGGCGCGTAAATGGCGTAGGCATTCCAGGTGGAGTTGGGCTCCCAGGATGACGCACTCAGGCCGGAGCCGGCCCCGTAGCTGAACCCGTCCTTGCGCCGCAGCCGGTCGGCGATGCGATTCGACAGTGAGCCGCCCCCCAGCATGTAATTCGCCATGACCAGCGCGGGAAAATCAGGCGCGGAGTCCTGCATCTGCAGCGGCAGACCGGCGAGAAAAATCGCATTGGCCTTGTCGGGCGTTTCGATCAGCTCTTCGCCCGCCTTCACCGCGCGGTAGGGATCGGCCAGGCGGACATAGGGCGCCGCACTTTTCCAGCCGTCCAGTAATTCACCGGCCAGCTTCGCCAGCGTAGCGCCGTCGAAGTCGCCCACGGCGCTAAGCAGCGCGTGATCGGCGCCGTAAAAATCGTGATGGAAAGCGCGCACCTGCTCCAGAGTCACGCCCTTGAGCGCCGCGATATTTTCCTCCGCCGTCATCACATAGCGCGGGTCGGCGGCGGGCCAGTCATTGAGCCGCCTTGAGAGACGATTGCCCGCAAGCGCCTGCGGGTCGCTCTTCTCCTGCTCGGCGCCGGCCAGCGCCTCGGCGCGCAGCTGTGCGAATTCCTCCGCGGAAAAGGCCGGCTCGCGCAGGGCTTCCACGGCGAGGCGCAGCGCGGGCGCGAGATTTTCGCGCGTCGCCTCGATGGTGACGAAAGCGCCCTTGGCATCGCCGTCCACATTGACCTGCGCTTTGAGGCGGTCGAATTCATCCTTGAGCTGCTGGCGCGTATGTTTCGTCGAGCCGCGCAGCAGCATCGAGCCGGACAGACCGCCCGCGACCGCGCGCCCCTGCAATGATTTTTCGTCGCCGAAGGGGAGCCGCAGCACCAGGTTCACGGTGTTGCCGCGGGTTTTCTTGGTGAGCATCGCGGTGCGAATTCCGCCCGGCAACTCGCGTCGCACGATGCGGGCTTCAAGATTGGCAGGCGTGGGATCGAAGGATTCCCCCTGCGCCATCGCCGCCCTGCCTTTGAAATTCGCGAGCTGAGCGTCGGTTGCTTCCGCCGCCGGGATGTCCGCGCGATCCGGCTGCGCGTCGGGAATGAATTCGCCGAGCGTGCGATTGGACGGCTTGAGGTAGGCCTTCGCCACGCGCGCGACATCGGCTTCAGTCACCGCCTCGATGCGGTCGCGCTGGAGCAGGAAGAGCCGCCAGTCGCCCTGGGCGATGTATTCGCTGAGCACGAAACCGATGCGCGAGGAGTTCTGCATCATCATTTCATTCTGCTTGACGAGGCCGGCCTTGGCGCGCTGGACTTCCTCCGCGGTGGGCGGATGCGTTGCGGCATCATCAATCACGCGCAGGAATTCCGCCTTCGCCGCCGGCAGCGAATCCTCGCGCCGGATATCGGCGCCGAACATCAGGTAGCCCGCTTCCGCGCCGTCATGCGAATAACCGGAGACCTGCGTCGCCAGTTTCTTTTCCACCAGCGCCTTGTGCAGACGGCCGCCGGGTGTGTCGGCGAGGAGTGCGATGAGTACATTGATCGGCGCATTGTCAGGGTGAAAACCGGCGGGGATGTGATAGGCAGCGGCCAGCGACTGCACTTCGCCGACGCGGCGCAGGGTGACGCTGCGCTCGCCGTCCTGCACCGGCTCGGTGGTGTGGGTCAGCGGCAGGGCGCGCGCCGGTTTGGGAATGGCGCCGAACAGCTGCGCGGTCCAGGCGAGCGCTTTCGCCGCGTCGAATTTTCCGGCGATGAGCAGCACTGCATTGTCGGGCTGGTAATACTTGCGGTAAAAGGCGCGCAGGTTTTCCACCGGCACCCCCTCGATGTCGGAGCGGGCGCCGATGGTGGAATGGCCGTAGTTGTGCCAGAGATAGGCCGACGAGAGCACCCGTTCCTGAAGAATATTGGACGGCTCGTTCTCGCCCGCCTCGTATTCATTGCGCACCACCGTCATCTCGCGGTCGAGCTCGGTTTTGTCAATGGAGGAGTTGATCATGCGGTCGGCTTCCAGTGCCAGCGCCGCGCGCAGGTTGTCGTCGTTCGCGGTGAGCGTCTCGAAATAATTGGTGCGGTCGAAACTGGTCGATGCGTTGAAGCTGGCGCCCAGCTGTTTCATCAGCGCGGGAATGTCCTTGCGCTGCGGGGTGCCCTTGAAAAGCATGTGCTCCAGGAGATGGGCCATGCCGGTCTCGCCGTAGCCTTCATGGCGCGAGCCCACGCGGTAGGTGAGGTTGATCGTCAGCGACGGCTTGCTGTCATCGGGAAACAAAAGAATATGCAGCCCGTTGGGCAGGCTGTATTCGCTGATCCCCTCGACGCTGCGAATTTTTTCTGGAACGGGGGCCTGCTTTTCCGCATGAGGTCGCCGGGGTTTTGCGCTCGTTGCATGCTCCGCGGCCGAAAAGGCGGAAGCTGAAAGCAGAAGGATCGAAAGTGCAAATGCGCGCATCACATCACCTTGTTTTGAAAATTTTGAGAACGGAATTGTAGCGACCGCGTTGTTAATGGCGTAAACTTTGCGTGATGACCGGCCAGGTTTTTGCTTTGGATCTGGGCAGCACCGCGCTGAAGGGGGGAATTCTCGACAGTGATGGCCGCTGGCTGCGTCAGCTCTCCGCCCCCGCGCCGCCGCTGAGCGGCGAGGGTTTGATTCGCGAAAGCGATCCCCGCGCATGGCTGGGCGCCGCAGCGCGCATGTACAAAGATCTGGCGCGGGAAATGTCCCCCGGTTCGGCGCTGGCCGTCGCCAGCCAGCGCTCGTCGTTTCTTCTGTGGGAAAAATTGTCCGGCAGGCCGCTGACGCCGCTGATTTCGTGGCAGGATCGGCGGGCGATCGAGTGGTGCGAAGCGCATGCCGTCGAACATGCCGGACTCCCGGCCGCCGGGCTGCCCTTGTCACCCCACTATGCCGGCCCCAAATTGGCACAGCTTCTGGAGACCCATCCCGAGTGGCGGGCCGGCATGCGCTCGGGCCGGATATTTTTCGGCACCCTCGAATGCTGGATCTCCTGGCAACTGACCGGCGGGGTGCATGCCACCGATCTGACGATGGCGTCGCGCACGCTGCTGGCCGATCCCGTGCTGGGAGACTGGTCGCCCGAACGACTGGAGTTTTTCGGGGTGCCGCGCGCGGGGCTGCCGGAAATATTTCCCACGGTGCGCGGACGGCTGCACACGAAAGAAGGCTTCACACTGCGCGTTTCCCTCGGTGACCAGCCCGCCGCGGCTTGGTTGCTGCTGACGAACCCGGGCGACCGACTGGTGAATCTCGGAACCGGCGCTTTTGTGCTGCGCCGCGCGGAGAGCTTTGCGCCGCCTGAAGGATTTCTCAGCGGGCCGCTGCCATCGGATGGCGAGGCGCAGTTCGCGTGGGAAGGCCCCATCAATGGCGCGGCATCGGCGCTCGAAGGCTTCCCTCAAGATGGGCGCGCCGGCCCGGCGGAATTTTCGACGGGGGATCAAGCTCCCGATGCGTTCTGCTTGCCCGACAGCGGCGGCCTCGGCGCGCCCCACTGGCGGCCGGCGATCGGATTCACGCTGAATGACGCGGCGACAGCATTGCCCCTGCCACAGCAGCGCGGCATCGTGGCGGAAGGAATTCTCTTCCGTCTCAAGGAAGTGATCGACGGTCTTGGCGGCGAAGGAAGAATTCTGCTCACCGGCGGTCTCTCGCGAGAAGCCGCGCTGGCGCCCGCGCTGGCCGCTCTCCTGAATGAATCAGTGCATCTCGTGGACGAGCCCGACGCGACATTGCTCGGCGCGGCGCGGCTTGCGGCGGGACTTCCCCCCGGCCTGAATGTAAACGAAATTCAACCGGATGGCGCGATGGGAAAATATCTGACGGAGAAATATCCGCGTTGGCAGAAATGGATGCGGACCCTTATCCGGGCTACCCCAAAATAATTCCCCGCTGTGCGCCCTTGATGAAGTCGATGAGTTGTTTGACTTCGGCGATCTTTCCAAATTCAGCTTCGACGGCTGCGAGTTTTTCCGCAAGCAAGTCGTCGCCATAATTCAGCCGCTTATGCGCCGACGAGAGCGCGGCGATCGCCTCTTTGCCGATGCCCCGCCGGGAGAGGCCGACGGCATTGGGGCCGAAGGATTTTGCGTCGCCGCGGCTGCCGACGGTTTTCATGAAGGGGAGCGCATCGCGGGTGACCACCGTGAAGCCGCCGATGAAGGCGTGGTCACCGACGCGGCAGAATTGATGCACTGCGGAAAAGGCCCCGAGGGTGATGAAATTGCCGATCGTCACATGGCCGGCCAGGGTGCCCGCGTTGGCGAAGATGTTGTCGCTGCCGACCTGGCAATCGTGCGCGACATGGGACTGGGTCATGAAGAGGTTGCGGTCGCCCACCACCGTTTTACCGCCGCCCTGCATCGTGGCGAGATTCAGGGTGGAGAATTCCCGGATGGTATTGCCCGCGCCGAGGATGAGTTCCGTCGGCTCGCCCGCATATTTCAGGTCTTGCGGGGGATTGCCCAGCGCGACATGGCTGATCAGTTTGTTGTCCGGCCCGAGGGTGGTGCGTCCGCGCACAACGCAGTGCGAACCGATGACCGTGCGATCGCCGATTTTTGTTTCCGCCCCGATCAGCGACCAGGGCCCGACTTCTACCCCCGCGCCCAACTGCGCGCCCGCCTCAATAATTACCGAAGGATGAATCAATGTAGTCATGATTAAATTTGCCAGGGAGAAAGAAAACCGCCAAGAACGCCAAGGGTGCGCCAAGCTCGCCAGAATGAAACCTCGATTCGGCTCCGACTTGATTCTTCCCAGGCGTACTTGGCGTTCTTGGCGGTTAAAATCTTATTTCTTATCAACCATCGCCGAGGTGAGGACCGCTTCGCAGACGACCTGGCCGTCCACGGTGGCGACGCCTTTCACGCGACCGATGCCGCGAATGATGCGCATGACCGTGATTTCGATGCGCAGCTGATCTCCCGGCGTGACCGGCCGCTTGAAACGGCATTCGTCTATGCCCGCAAACAAGACCAGCTTGCCCTCGCGCTCTTCTGGCGGCACGGCGGTGAGACAGCACAGACCGCCCGCTTGCGCCATCGCCTCCACGATCAATACGCCCGGCATGATGGGAATTTCGGGGAAATGGCCGGTGAATTGCGGTTCGTTGGCGGTGACATTCTTGAGGGCGACGACACGCTTGCCCGGCTCCAATTCGAGGATGCGGTCAATGAGCAGGAAGGGATAGCGGTGGGGAAGATGCTTGAGAATGAATTGGATGTCGTGCATGGATTACCTTTTTTTTGCGCGGATGGACTTTTTCGTGGAGATTGACTTTTTTGCGCGGGCGGGCTTGAGCGCCGGGGGCTTGGGGTGGCGCAAACGCGAGTTTTGTGGGCGCGATGCGTTTTGCAATGCAATGACCTGTTCTTTCAATTCTTGCAATTGTTTGCGCAATTCCGGCAGTTTCTCAATCAGCGCCTGTTGCTTGAGCCAGTCGGAATGTTTGCGCGCGGGATGGCCGGTGACGAATTCACCCGGGGCGACATCGCGGGTGACCGCTGATTTTGCGCCCACTC
>JAYVQF010000081.1:0-2503 GCA_043777195.1 Thermoanaerobaculia bacterium | reverse complement strand
GCTCGCGGTCGTTCTTCATCATGTGCATGGCGATCAGCTCGGTCTGATAGGTGGTGAGCTTGGTCATGCCCTTGATGGGGATTTCAGCGAGCTGCCCGTTGATCTCGGCCTGCGGCGCGCGCCCCGGCGAAAAATTGATA
Organism: Thermoanaerobaculia bacterium; assembly: GCA_043777195.1. Taxonomy (GTDB): domain Bacteria; phylum Acidobacteriota; class UBA4820; order JAYVQF01; family JAYVQF01; genus JAYVQF01. Next base: position 2,363 of record JAYVQF010000081.1, on the reverse strand, counting down.
TCGGAAATCTTCGCCTCACGGGTGAGGATGAATTCCAGGAGCTGGTTGAATTCGTTGGCGATCATGGTTCTTGACTCCGCTGTAATGATAATCGCTGCGAGAGGCGTTGGATGGGAGTAATTTGAAGGATGAAGAACAAGGATTAGGCGCACCGGCCACCCGGCAAATAACAGCAAACTTCGCGCCAGGCAGCCCTGTCACCAAGTTTGCTTCGCTTTACGCTTTCGCTTACGACCGATGCTCGCAAGAATTCATCAAGACCCGCAGGGTCTTCACCACAATTGCGAGCATCAGCATTGACACAATTTATTGCCAGAAGAATTCAATCATCACGCTGAAGAACGAAACGCGGTGTGAACTCTTGCGTGATTCGTAAGCATAAACGTGATGCGATGGCAGCAGCGCAGCGGGCAAGCTTTCGCTCGTTCATGTGAAACCTCCTGCGGACTTTTTTTATTTGCCCTCTGCGTTTCATGAGAGCCGCACGCGGGAGCGTGCGGAATCCTTGTGGTGACTGCTCGCTCTCGCGTGCAGTCCGGAGGAAATTTAATGACCTACAAATGGCGTCCAGCAGCCGGTTGAGCGTCTCCTCGACTGTCTCGTGGACCACCTCGGACAGGAGCGACTTGATCTGCGCTTCATCAATCTGCACAATATTGCCAAGCTTCGAATCTTGCATAACTTGCGTATTTTCTATCATCTGACTGCCCCTCCGGCTCACGGCCGGGATCACATGCCAGACTGAAGAATTTCAAGGAAATGAGCGCAAAAAACCGGACGATATCTAATTCCAACGGCACACGGATTTTGACTGAAGAATTTCTAATGTGCGCAAGATTACGGACACTACCCCGCCGATTGCGCCTCCGTGCTCTCGGTGTGAGTTGCGACGCCCTAGCTGGGCGCGAGGCGGGTCAGCGCAAACCCGACGCTAATTAGAACCTAGAAGCGCAGCAACAAAATCCTGAAGCAGGCACATCCCGAAATTTCCAAAAATATACCATATGAGACCCCTTGATGTGACCCCATTGATGCTTGATTAAAAATCGGAATTTGTCCGAGCACGAAAATCCGCAGTCCGGCAAAATAATCCGGGGAGCCGCCGCCCTTGCGGGACTCCCCGGACTGCTGTTCGAGTCGGTTACTTCGCCGCTTCTTTGGGCGAGACGGGCAGCATGATGTGGGCATAGGGGGTGCCCTTCCACATGACCCACGGGCCGCCGCCTTTCCAGTCGGTGGGATAGGCGTCGAGCTGCTTCGCGTCGGGCAATAGGATCATGACGTGGGCCGGCGCGACCACCCAATAATTATCCGCAGTCTTATCCGTCGCCCACGGGTCGGTGTTGCTCGCGCCGTGGTCGCCGTTGAGCATGTAAGCGACGCCGGTCTCGCTGGTCTTGAACTCTTTCTTGCCCATCCAGGCCTCCGCCCACTTCTGCCACACCTTGTCGAGACACATCGTCTCGAGATCCTTGCCCATCATCATGATGTAGCAGTTCCAGCCGTTCGTCCCCGCGCGCATCGTCTCGACCTTGGCCATGTCGGTCATGTCGATGAGCGTGGCGTCCTTCGCAATCGCCATCGGCCCGGCGCTCATCGCCATTTTCATCTTCTGCGCCTTGGGTAGTTTCGCGGCGTGCGGCGCGGAAGCGGCGGGTTTCGGCGCGGACTGCGCATAGAGCAGCGCGGATGCGAGCAGCGCGGCGGCTGCGAGAAGTGTGTACGGTTTGCGGATCATGTTGTCCTCCTGATTGATTTGTATTGATAAGATATGAACGCGGCCAATTGTAGAGCGGCCAGTTGGGACTGTCAAACCGTCCCGGTTTGCTGTAAAGGCAAATGCCTGGTCGCCCGCCGTGATCCCGCTGCGGAAGTAGCGCACCGATCAGAATCATGTCATTATGGTCTCATCTGGTATTCTCGATGAATACGCCGCTGAGTTCGGCCGGAGCCGAGCGTAAACGCCCCCGCGCAGGACCGGGGCCCCGCGCGCCGCGCCCAAGCCCGCTCCGCTGCGCTCGGCTACGCCTTCGCCCCGCTCCGCGGTCTTGGGCGCGGGATCTAAGGGGTTACTTCTCGGTTTTTGCATATCGATCTCCTCGGACATACTGACTTATGCCGTGTCCAAAGAAATCGGGGGCGGGTTAGCGCGAAGGATGCGGGACTAGGATCCCCCGGTTTTTTTCGGTGACGGGGCACGGTAACGATGACGGTCACGATGACGCGAACGGGAAAGCCCGTCCGCCTGCGACCCTGCAATCCGCCTAATTCGTCTTTTTATACCCCGCCGGAATTTCGAAATCTCCGTCTTCATCTTTCAGGGATTTGATTTCCATTTCCCCTTCGATGGTCATGCCCCCGCC
>JAYVQF010000080.1:0-2511 GCA_043777195.1 Thermoanaerobaculia bacterium | reverse complement strand
CGGCGCAGGACACTTCCCCGGCGCGGGAGAATTCGCCGCGGAATTCGGGGCCGCAGGAAAGCCGGATACCTTTTCAAATCTCCATTTCATCGCCAATGAGATTCATGGCCGCGTTGTAGCGAAATACGCGCCGCACGCGTTAAATGGCGCCAGCCGGAATCTGACGCGAATCGGGCTGGGCGGAATCACCAACGGCGCCGGCAGCGACCGGCTGGATAGCGCATTCCAGTTGAGCGGCCCTTTGGTCAGGGATCGGCTCTATTTTGACCTGGCCTATCTGCCCCGCTGGTCGCGGAATTATTACCGCTTCGCTTTCGATCGCACGGAGATGGCAGGCGATGCGATTGTCGCACGCGACGCCGGCGACGAATACGATTTGGGGCGCCGCCGCGCCGATCGTTACCGCCTTCGCCTGGCGTGGGAGATGAACCCCCGCCACCGCTTGTTGCTGGCGCTGCTGGGCTCGCCTGAAACCACTGCGGGAACCCTGCGCCCGCTGAGCCGACGGGTGAATCCCGGCGAAGACGCGGGGATCGTCACCCGGCCCGCGAGCAATGGCGCACTGCAGACCGATGCAACCGCCGGCGCGCAGGGGGAAAGTCGGCGCACGGACACCCGCCTTTCGCTCCGTTACAGCGGCCGCTTCACGGCGGCTGTCGGGGTCGAGGCCGAGGCCTCATTGTTCCGCGGCGTCTTCACGGAAACCCCGGCACCAGAGGCCGATGTTTTTCGGTATGTGGATGTCCGCCGCCTGCAGGTTTACAATGTCCAGAAATTGAACGGCATCGCCCCGGTGGTGTCGCCCGCGCAATTCAGCTTCGGCGGCTTGGGCTACTTTGAAAGCGGCAGCGAGGAACGCGGCTATTCGATCGGAGCGAAGCTGACCCACCATTTTCACGCGGCAGGTTCCCATGAATTGGCTTATGGGGCGCAACACCTGCGCCGCGGGTTCCGCGTAAATATCCTGAATTCCGGCCCGCGCGGCGACAGCAGCCCGGAAATCTATCTCAAAGCCTTTCGCTTCCGGCCGATCGCCAGCAGCTTCACGCGCGTCCGCTCCGGTGCGGTCGGCGAAATCAGTTGCGCGGGCGGGGTGGATCCAGGCCGCGCCACTTTCGCCGATGCCTGCCCGGTGCCGCTCTATTCGCTGGTGCGCGGATATATCAATCCGGAGACGCCGCTGACCGCCAGCCGGGAATGGAGCGGCTTTGTTCAGGATCAATGGGTGATCCGGCGCATCACCCTGAGCCTGGGCGTTCGCTATACGCAACTGCGGCTTGACAGTCCGGGTAATTACGCGCTGTATAGTTCGCGCAACGGTCAAATTCTGACCGGCACCGACGAATCGGCCACCGGCGGCTTCCCGGTGGGATCGCGCGATCCGGACAATCCCGAAGGGGATTACCCCAAATACATCGAGGGCCCCGGCCGGTTTGTCGGAGGCGGCTACCGCTTTCCCGGAGAATTCGCGCCGCGCCTGGGGATCAGTTGGGACGCGCGGGGCGACGGCACGCTCAAGCTCCACGGCCGGCTCGGGCGTATCACCGAAGCGGTGCATGATGAAATCGCCCTGCACGCATTCGACAGCCAGTTCGGCCTGGCGCGGGCCGATTTTTCCAATCCCGATCTCACCCGCCAAAGCGGCGCGGTCACCACCTTCGGCGGCGCCCATCCCGTCGTCCAGCCGGGAACGCGCCTCGGCTATCAGGATTATCTCCTGCTCGGATTGCACTGGGCCCCCGTGGCGGGATTGCGGGTGGAGATCACCGGGCGCGCCAGCCAGCAGGGCAGGATCCTCGCCCTCACGCAGGCCAATCCCATGGAGGCGATCGCGAATTTTTCTTATGACCGCCTCATCCAAGGCGGGCTGTGCGTCAACTGCGGGGGGCAGACTTCGCTCTTCCCGGATTACCCGGGGTTCTACTCCGCTGGCAATGTTGCCAACAAACAGTCGCGCGGCTTTTTGGCGGAGACGCTGGCCAATCCCGATGACAACACGCCGGCCGGCCTTTTCGGCAAGCCCTCCCGCCGCGAGCAATCACTGACGATGTCAGTCAATCAATCGGCCGGTGAAAATGGCCATATCTCTTGGGGCGCGGCCGGCCGCATCGCCCGCGCCCGGGGCAATTACGAGGGACTGATCATCCAGGACAACGGTACCGGCCATCCCGAGCCCACTTCGCTGTTCGCGTATCCGCTTTCGCCCCTGACCCGCGCCCAATACGCCAGCGGTTCACTGGATCCCGAGCTGCCCACGGCGCTGCGACTGCGGGTGGCCTGCGCCGATTTGGGTATCAAGAATTTTTCCGCCGCCCTGGTCTTTGACTGGTCGCAAGGAACGCTGCGCACACCGGTCATCGCCAGCCCCTTTTCGTCCTATCAGGGCTTGATCCCCGGCATCGCCCCGCGCTACTTCTTTTTCGCCACCAATGAGATCAACCGTTACACCACCCGCCAGGTTTTACGCGATTATGTGGCGGTCGAACGGGGGGCACTCGGGCGCAACCCCGC
>JAYVQF010000079.1:0-9826 GCA_043777195.1 Thermoanaerobaculia bacterium | reverse complement strand
AGCACTTGCCTTACTATCTTGACGAGTTCACCTTCCGCTTCAACCGGCGGTTGTCCCGCTCTCGCGGGCTGCTCTTTTATCGACTCAGCCAACAGGCTATTTCGATCGAGCCTGTTACCTATCGGAGCCTGGTGGGCGGGTCACCGAGTCCTTCCATACAACAGGTCGTAGTAACTTGAGCTAAGGGGATATGCCTTTGTCCGCTAACGCCAGAGAGAAATTTACAGCCTTTACCGCTGCGCTTCTCCCCGGTTAGAATTTGCCGATGAAACGGATTTTCACCCCGTGGCGGAAGGATTACATGGCGGGCGAGCGGGCGCCTGGCTGCTTTTTATGCACTGCGGCCGCCGCGCCGGTGGCCCAGTGGCCGGAGCTCTTGGTGGTTCACCGCGATGCGTCGCGGTTGATCCTGCTCAACAAATTTCCCTATACTACCGGCCACCTCCTGCTGGCGCCGATCGCACATGTCGCGACGCCGGCGGTTGCGGACGCCGCACAGGCGGCATCGTTCGGCAGCGCGCAGCGGGCGCTTCTTGAAATTCTCCAGAAAAGCTATCAACCCCCCGGACTCAATATCGGGCTCAATCTGGGCGGGGCCGCCGGCGCGGGCGTCGCGGATCATTACCACTGGCATTTCGTCCCGCGCTGGAACGGCGACAGCAATTTCATGGGCGCCATCGCGGATACCCGGGTGCTGAGTGAAACCCTCGATGAAACCCGGGCGCGCCTGTCCCCCCTGATCGCGGCCCACCCGGAGTTTGCGGCGCGCTAAGGGGCCGCAACGAAATAACAGTAACAGTCTGCCCGCCGATTCATCCCGACTGGCTTCGTTGCTCGTCGCTTACATACCTTCGGGTATACGCGCTCCTCGCGCCTCGCCATTCGGGCGATTCGGCAGTCATCTTTGCTGCTGTTATTTCGTTGCGGCCCCTAAAAGCTTCGTGCGTGAGATCGCGCGCCGGCGCGCGCGTCAGACCACCACGATCTCCCGGTGCCGGCCAAAAGTCTTCGCGAGTTCTCCCGCAATCTCTCCGACGGTGGCCCGCGCTTTCACACAGTCGAGAATTTTCGGCATCAGGTTGGCATCGGATTTTGCCGCGTCGCCCAGCGCTTTCATCGCGGCCGCATGCGCCGCTGCATCGCGCCCCGCGCGCACCGCGCGAGTGCGGGCGATCTGCGCGGCCTGCAGCGCGGGATCAAGCGCATGTAATTCCGGTTTGAAATTTTCCGGCTGGGTGAATTCATTGACCCCGACGATGACCCGTTCTTTTTTGTCCACCGCCAACTGATAGCGGTAAGCCGCGTCCTGAATTTCCCGCTGCTGGAAGCCGCGCTCGATGGCCGGCAGGGCGCCGCCCAGCGCGTCGATTTTTTTAATGTAGTCGAGCGCGCGCTTCTCGATCTCGTCGGTCAGCCACTCGACGTACCAGCTGCCTCCCAGCGGGTCAATCACATCCGCTGCGCCCGATTCATGCGCGATCACCTGCTGCGTGCGCAGGGCCAGGGTGGCGCTGAATTCGGTGGGCAACGCGAGCGCTTCATCAAAGCCGTTGGTGTGCAGGGACTGGGTACCGCCCAGCACGGCGGAGAGCGCCTGCAATCCCACCCGCACCAGATTGTTATGCGGCTGCTGGGCGGTGAGGGACACCCCGGCGGTTTGCGTATGAAAGCGCAATTGCAGGGCTTTTTCCGAGGTCGCGCCGAAACGATCGCGCATCAGCTTCGCCCACAGCCGCCGCGCCGCGCGGAACTTGGCGACTTCCTCGAAAAAATAATTGTGGGCATTGAAAAAGAAGGAAACCCGCCCCGCGAAATCATCCACCTTGAGCCCGCGCGCCACCGCGCCCTGCACATATTCCAAGCCGTTGGCCAGGGTGAACGCGACCTCCTGCACCGCCGTCGAACCGGCCTCGCGCATGTGATACCCGGAAATCGAGATGGTGTTCCAGTTGGGAACTTCCGTGGCGCACCAGGCGAAAATGTCAGTGATGATGCGCAGCGACGGCGCCGGCGGAAAGATATAAGTCCCGCGCGCGATGTATTCCTTCAGGAGATCGTTCTGGATGGTGCCCGACAGTTTTCCCCGCGCCACGCCGCGCCCATCGGCGACCGCGACATACAGCGCCAGCAAAATCGCGGCGGTGGCGTTGATGGTCATCGAGGTGGACACGGTTTCCAGCGGAATATCGGCCAGCAAAATTTCCATGTCGGCCAGCGAGTCAATGGCGACCCCCACCCGTCCCACTTCCCCGTCGGCGCGCGCGTCGTCCGAATCAAGGCCCATCTGCGTGGGCAGATCAAAGGCGACCGAGAGACCCGTGGTGCCTTTGGCCAGCAGCGCGCGGTAGCGGCGGTTCGATTCCTCTGCGGTGCCGAAGCCCGCGTACTGCCGCATCGTCCACAGCCGCGAACGGTACATCGTGGTTTGCACGCCGCGGGTGAAGGGGAATTCCCCGGGGGATTCGTCCGTTTTTTGCGCCTCGCCGGCCGGCCAGTCCGCTTCGGTGAAGAGCGGCTGCTGCGCAATTTCGGAAAGCGTGGTGAAGGCCTGCTTTCGCGCCGGGCTTCTGGCCACCGCGCGGCCATAGCGGTCCTGAAAACTCATGCGGGAATTCTGCCCGCCGCGCTGCCCGGAATGCGGATAGGAAGCGCCGGACGCGCTAGAATGATGCGCCATGGAGCTGCTGAGCGAGGCGGTCCTGGTGCTCAACCGCACCTTTCTGCCGGTGGAAGTGACCACCGCGCGCCGCGCTTTTTCTCTGCTCGTGGGTGGCCAAGCCGGGGTGCTGGACGAAACTTTTGCGCTGCATGACTGGCGCCACTGGCAGGACATTCCCCCGCGCGCCGACGCGGAAACCATACACACGCCCTCGCGGGTTTTTCGCCTGCCGCGCGTCATCGTGCTCAGTCATTACGACCGCACCGCGCGCCACGAGGTGAAATTCAACCGCAAGAATATCTTCCTGCGCGACCACAATCATTGCCAGTATTGCGGCCGCAAGTGCGCCACGAGAGACCTCTCCATCGATCATGTCATGCCGCTTTCGCGCGGCGGCAAGTCGGTGTGGGACAATGTGGTTTGCGCCTGCCTCCCCTGCAATGCGCGCAAGGGCAACCGCCTGCTGGCGCTCTGCGGACTCACCCTGATCAAGACGCCCATCAAGCCGCGCTGGCACCCGCTCATGAAACTCGGCATCGGTCGCCAGGCTTGGTTCGAACCCTTCCGCTCGCTGCTGGATGTCGCCTACTGGACGGCGACCTTGGATGAGGCGGACGAAGCCATTAGATGAGAGCGATGAACGATGAACGATGAACGCTGAACGATGAGCGGGGTCGCTGCGCGATTTGTTCTAGGGTTCATCGCTCATCGCTCCGCGCTCGGCGTTTTCTTCCGCTATCATTCCCCCATGTCCCCCGTCCCCGCTCCCGTCTCCGTGCCCCTGCGGATTTCCGCGGTCAGTCAGTTTGTTCCCGATCATTCTGATCCCAAGAACGGCCGCTATTTTTTTGCTTACCGGATCACCATCGAGAATCGCGGCGAAGCGCCGGTGCAATTGCTCGGACGCCATTGGGTGATCACCGACGCCAACCACAAGGTTGAAGAGGTCCGCGGCGAGGGAGTCATCGGCGAACAGCCGGTCATTTCCCCGGGCAAGGCCTACAGCTACACCAGCTTCTGCCCGCTGCGCACCGATTTCGGCACCATGCACGGCACCTTCCGCATGCGGGGCGACGCCGGCGAATTCGACGCCGATATTCCGCAGTTCATTCTCTCTTGCGACAACACGGTGAATTGAACGATGATCCCCGAAGAATTTCACCGCCAAGACGCCAAGACGCCAAGCCGGAAGATTTATTTTTTTGCTTCGCGCTTCGCCGTGAACTGATCGAGCACCCGATGTCCGCGTCCTATCTCGCTCTGCACGCGTCGGGTGAACTTTCGCGCCGCGCGGAAAAATTATGGGCGCTCTTTGCACCCTGCCGCCTGTGCCCGCGGGATTGCCTGGCTGACCGCGCCAAGGGCGAGATCGGGCCGTGCAAGGCGGATGACACCCTCAAGATCGCGGCGCACCTGGCCCATTTTGGCGAGGAGCCGCCGCTCACCGGCACGCGCGGCGCCGGCACGATTTTTTTCAGCAACTGCCACCTGACCTGCGCCTTTTGCCAGAATTTCCAGATCTCGCAGGTGCGGCTGGGGCAGAATTATTCCGTCGAAGATCTCGCCGGCATGATGCTGACACTGCAGGCTAAGGGCTGCCACAATATTGACCTCGTCTCTCCCACCCACTATGCCCCCCACATCGTCGCGGCGCTGCTCATCGCCATTCCCCGCGGCCTCACCCTGCCGCTGGTTTACAACTCCAATGGCTATGAATCTGTCGAGGTTTTGAAACTTCTCGACGGCATCGTAGACATCTATCTCCCCGATTGCAAATACGCCAGCGACGAACATTCCACCCGCATCTCCGGCGTGAAGGATTACGCCTCGCGCGCCTTGCCCGCCCTTCAGGAAATGCACCGCCAGGTCGGGCCGCTCACACTCGATGGCGACGGCATCGCGGTGCGCGGCCTCATCGTGCGCCACCTGGTCATGCCGGGCGATCTGAGCGATACCCATTCGGTCCTGAAAATGCTGCATGGCGCCTTCGGCCCGGACCTGCATTTGTCGTTAATGACCGAGTATGTCCCTGCCGGCCGCGCGCTCAAGGATTCCCTGCTCGGCCGCAAGCTCTCGGGCTGGGAACAGGCGGAGGCGCAGGAAAGCCATCGCCATTTCGGGTTCACGAATGGCTGGGTGCAGGCGCCGCCTGAGCCGGGCCAGCACGAACTCTTCATGCCCGACTTTTCCACTCCGGAAGCCTTCCCCTTCAATCATCCAGGCAATGCCGAAAAACTCCACGCCATCCGCCTGAAGATGGCGGAATCCGCGAACGACAATCCCCCGGGGGAATAACCTGCGGTAATAACCCACGGGAAAATCCTGGCCGCTCCAGTTTCAGCCCGACAGTCGGCGGGTTCGCACCCGCTATAATTCGCCCTCCCAAAATCCCCTTAAATTCTCAGGAAAAGAGGCCCTTTCATGAAGTCTGAAGCCTATATCGGCATTATTGCCGCCATTTCCGTCATCGGCCTGGTTTTTGCCTGGCTGCTCGCCCGCTGGGTGCTGGCGAAAGACACCGGCACCGACGCGATGCGCAAGATCTCCAACGCCATTCAATCGGGCGCGGAAGCCTTCATGGGGCGCATGAACAAGACCATCGCCATGTTGGCTGTGGTGGTTGCCGTCGCGGTTTTCTTCCTCTACCTGAAATTTCGCCCGCTCTCCGGTGAAGAGGGCGTCACCCAGATGCAGCTCGCCCTGTGGACCACGGGCTCTTTCGCCCTGGGCGCGCTCTGCTCCGGCATCGCCGGCTATGCGGGCATGTGGATCGCGATTCGCTCCAACATCCGCACCGCTTCTGCGGCGCGCAGCTCGCTCAACACCGCGCTGCAGATCGCCCTGCGCGGGGGCGCTGTCTCCGGCCTGCTCGTCGTGGTGATGTCGCTGCTCGGCGTGGTCGGGCTTTATTACGGTGTGCATCTTCTCAACCCGCAGCTGGCGGTCACCAAGATTCCCATCATCATCGCCGGCTACGGCTTTGGTGCCTCCTTCGTGGCGCTCTTCGCGCAGCTGGGCGGCGGCATCTACACCAAGGCAGCCGATGTCGGCGCCGACCTGGTGGGAAAAGTGGAAGCCGGAATTCCCGAGGACGACCCGCGCAACCCGGCGGTCATCGCTGACCTCGTGGGCGACAATGTCGGCGACTGCGCCGGCCGCGGCGCCGATCTCTTTGAATCTTCCGCCGCGGAAAACATCGGCTCCATGATTCTGGGAGCGGCTCTGGCGATCAAGGCCGGCAGCACCGCAGAAACCCCCATCTTCGCCCTCGGCGCCATCGGCGTCATGCTCTTTCCGCTGGTGGCCCGCGCTTTCGGCATCATCGCCTCGATCGTCGGCGTCTACATGGTCAGCATGCGCGAAGACGGCGATCCGATGTCGGCTCTCAACCGCGGTTTCTACATCGCGTCGGTTCTCGCGATGGGCGGCTTCTACGCGGCCTGCCGCATGTTGCTCTATCAGCCGGCCGCGCCGACGGCGCATTGGTGGTTCTTCAGTTGCGGCGTCGTGGGCATGGCCACCGCGCTTTTGTTTGTGTATATCACCCAGTATTACACCGAATACAAATACCGCCCGGTAAAATCCATCGCCGAAGCCTCGCAGACCGGCCCCGCCACCAATGTCATCGCCGGCATCGCGGTAGGCCTCGAATCCACCTTTGCGCCGGTCATCGTGATCGGCAGCGCCACCCTGCTCAGCTACTGGCTGGGCGAGAAGGCGATCACCGGCGGCGGCCTCTTTGGCACCGCGGTCGCCACCATGGGCATGCTCGCCACCGCCGCCTACATCCTGGCGATGGACACCTTCGGCCCGATCACCGACAACGCCGGCGGCATCATCGAAATGTCGCACCAGCCGGAAGAGATTCGCCAGCGCACCGACCGTCTCGACGCGGTGGGCAACACCACCAAGGCGCTCACCAAGGGTTACGCCATCGGCTCGGCCGCGCTGGCCGCCTTCCTGCTTTTCTCCGCCTACATTGAAGAGGTCAACATCTTCGGCAAATCCACCGGCTTCAGCCTGAACGGCGTCAACCTCGCCAAGCCGGCGGTTTTCGTGGCGGCGCTGCTCGGCGCCATGCTGGTCTTTTTGTTCTCCGCCCTCACCATCCGCGCGGTGGGCAAGGCCGCCTACGGCGTCATCAACGCCGTGCGCAAGCAGTTCAAGGATCACCCCGGCATCATGAAAGGCACCGAAGATCCCGACTACCACGAGTGCGTGGATCTGGTCACCCAGTCCTCCCTCAAGGAAATGGTGCTGCCCGGCCTGCTCGTGACGAGCGCCCCGCTCATCGTCGGCATAATCTTCAAGCAGATTCCCGATCCCGCCAACCCCGGCCACAACCTCGGTGCGGAAGCCGTCGCGGCGATGCTCATGGTCGCCACCATCGCCGGCATTCTCATGGCGCTCTTCCTCAACAACGGCGGCGGCGCCTGGGACAACGCCAAGAAATACATCGAAACAGGCAGGTATGGCGGCAAACGCTCCGATGCCCACAAAGCGGCGGTGGTGGGCGACACCGTCGGCGATCCCTTCAAGGACACGGCGGGGCCGTCGCTGCATGTGCTGATCAAGCTCCTGGCGACGATCACGCTGGTGCTGGCGCCGTTCTTCATTTAAACAAGCGGAGTCAGCGGTAATGAATCGGGGCGCCTTCGGGCGCCCCTTTTTTTTGGCTTAATCGGTTGGGTGAATGATTCGACAAATTACAGTAAGCGGCGCGCCAAGCGGACTTGTCACGCCGCTTGCTTCGCTTGACGCTTACGCTTACGAATCACGCTCAAGAACGAGACGGGGCGCGAACTCATGCGTGATTCGTAAGCGTAAACGTGATGCGATGGCAATTGCGCGAGGGGCTTATTTCCGTGCGTTCATGTGAAATCTCCTCCGGACTTTTTTTATTTGCCCTCCACGGTTTACGCGAGCCGCACGCGGGAGCGTGCGGAATCCTTGTGGTGACTGCTCGCTCTCGCGTGCAGTCCGGAGGCAGACTCATGAACTACAACGAAAACAAACCCACCACCGCACAGCTCTCACACGAATCACTCGATGTTTACCAGCTTGCCTTGAAATTTCATCTCGGAGTCATGAACCTTCTTCCCCAGCGTGGTTCATCGACGCTTCGCGACCAACTCGAAAGAGCATCCATCAGCATCATCCTCAATATCGCCGAAGGCGCAGGGCGCCGAACGACTCCTGACCGTCGCCGCCATTTCGTCATCGCCCAAGGCAGCACCTACGAGTGCGCCGCAATTCTCGACATCCTCCGCCTACGGCGGATCGCCCAACCCTCTCGTTGCCTCGCCGCCCGGAATTACGCGGTGCGGATTGCGCAAATGCTGGGGAAATTGGCGAGGTGACGCGTCATGTCCGACTCCTTGGACATTCTGTCGTATTTCGTGCCCAAGAAAAATCAGGGGCGGATCAAAAATTCCAGCTTGCTCTCGTACCCCCGACAAGTCACATACCAGAGCGCGCCAAAGTCAGAGGGGTGACTTCACCGTTTGCCGGTGCATTCGCATTTGTATTTTTTCTGCACGATCGTTTCACACCCGGCGGGAACGAGCCATTCTTCCTCGTAACCGATCCTGGTTTTCTTCAAGTGGGTGACGAAATGACGCATACCGATGAATATATCGCCCGACGGGTCAAGGACCATGGAATTTGGATAGAGACTGGAATAATTGACTGCGACAAGTTTTTCCATGCGCTCGCCGTCTGAAAATCGAAAAAGCGCATCACTGGTCAGGATCAACCAAGTGGTTTCGGATGCTTGCGTAAAAGTGTCCGGCGATGATCCCAGCTGCAAAATTTCCTTTGCGGTCCAGAGGCCATGCGAATTTCTTTCAAGTCGGTGGATTTTCCCGTAATTACTCCTCATGTGGGCCAATCCGCTAAGAGAATATAACCCTCTCGGGCCTTTCATAAATCCAACTACGTTCTCAACATTCTCTATTCTCTGGAACCTGCTTCCGTCATCATTGAACCAAAACAACCAACCCCCAAATTCACCTGCGTTGAATCCAATTACCCAACCGATGTCTGTTTTGATCTGTGTGCGAGAGCCATGCATTTCCCACAATTCCCGCAATTCACCAGTTTGTTCATACGGGGAGTGATCACCCGCGGAGAAAGCCTTTTGTTGCTCCGGCCTCATCTTCGGGATCGGAAACGGCAATGATTCGGAATTTAGTGTCTGATCAACCTGCCGGCGCGCATCCCGGATCTGGATCTGTCCCCGCTGTGATGAAATACTCCATTCATGGTCGGAATTATTGGCGCAGGTCAGGACCTTGTCTTTTGGTCGCTGATGAGAATATACCCGCCATCCGGATGGTATCGTCAAGGTATTTGCGATGCTGGCAGGTGACGACTTGGCTTGAGTTTTCTGAGGTGCAGAACCGGCAATAGCGCTACCAGCAAGACAGAACAACAGGAAAACCATCTTGAGCTTCATCACACCAAATTATAGACCCTACTACGCCCAATAATTCCCTCGGCATCATGGCATCATGGGGTATCCTGGTATATTTCCGAAAATTTCGGGATGTGCCTGCTTCATGATTTTGATGCTGCGCTTCCAGGAAATAATTCAAAGTTATCCGGTCAGAAATAAAAACGGGGAGCCCGAAAGCTCCCCGTTTCGTGATCGGCCGGGTAATTTACTTCGCAGCCCCCGGCGCTTTCTGCTTCTCGGCTTGCTGTTGCGCTTTCGCCTCTGCCTGCCATTTCTCGATCATCGGGCCGGGAATGATGCCGCTGACGATGAGGCCTTCGTCGTTCTGGCTCACTTTGAAGCCGCGGATGACGGCGACCCAGTCGGGATTTTTTTCCTGGGCGCTGAGACGCCAGGCGGCGAGGAGGCCGCGAGTGACATCTTCGAGATCCTGACGCGACTGGGCATCGGCGGCGTGGAGACGGCCGGCGAAGCTGACCCGGCTGCGCTCGACGCTGAACTGCGCGGCGAAGAAGGTGACCGAGCGGGCGAGGCTGGCAATCTGCTGTTCGGGATGATTCCCCTCAACGCTGGGGCGGCGTTCATGGCCTGCTTCCGCAGTGCGCGCCTTGCCGCTACCGAAGCGGGTGGCGTCGAGGAGCAGCCAGCCGGTGGGGGTGCCGGTGATGGTGCCGGACTGTTTTTCATAGAGAGCGGGGCGATGGCCGTCA
>JAYVQF010000078.1:0-9844 GCA_043777195.1 Thermoanaerobaculia bacterium | reverse complement strand
TTTTCCGCATTGATCCGCGCTACGGCCTCATTCTCGGCGCCGCCGCCACCGCGGTGGATCCCGCCGTCCACTCCAGCCAGCTCTACGGGGCCGCAGTGCTATATCTCACTGACGACCCCGGCCATCCCGCCCTGGCGCTGCTTGATTACACCGCCAAGGATGCACGCAAACGCTATGAAGAGGCATTCCGCAAATACAACGGCGTCACCGCCAAGGGCGCGCCGGCCTTCAATTTTTCCCTCAGCAAGCTCCTGGGCAAAAAAGCCCCGATCGAACCGCTTCCGGCAGTTTCGCCCATCCGCTACGCCCGCCTTCGCACCCTGCTTATCGCCCTGACCAATCAATTTCTCGCGCGCAACCTGATGCTTTCCTTCCTCTTCGGCAGCGTCGCGCCGGAAGACCAGAACAAATGCCTGCTCGACCAGAATCGCGCGGTGCTCTCCGCCGCCGGCACGCCGGCGTTCTTCGGTTCGCCCGATGAATTGCTGGCCGGGTGAGCGCCGGATCAATTTCGGCTTAAAGGGTGCAGGTTTCAGCTTGAAGAGTGCAGGATGACTCCCGCCCGCAGTTGCATGCGGAAGCGGCGCCGCGAACCCGCCGCCTGGCGCCGGGCGGGCTTGTTGCTGGCCGTCCTGTCTTTTTCGCTGACCGTTGATGCCTCGTCCAAAGGCAGGCGGCGGAAAAAACATCCGGATGCCGCGACGAAATCCGCTCCCACCTTGTCCCCCGGCAAAGCGCCGTCCTCAGCACCCGCACCCGCGCCCACTCCCGCGCCGCGCGTGGAATCCGCGCTGCTGGTGGTATATCCCGACGAGCGTTTCGATTACCTCTTGGGGCTGAAGGATATGGGCAATGGGCGGGTGCAACTCATGCTGGCCAACGGGATCAAGACCGAAATTTCCATCGCCAACATCATGGAGATCAAATATGAAGAGATCACCTTGCGTCCGGAAAACCTCCCGGTTCCCAAGACCGAAAACGATGCCCTTCCTCCTTTCGTGGTGCCCCCCGCGCTCGATCGCCTGATCCGCGCCGCCGCGTTGAAGGCCGGGCTGGATTACAAATTGGTGGTCTCACTCATCAAGGCGGAATCGAATTTCAATCCTGTCGCGCTTTCGCGCAAGGGGGCGCAGGGTCTGATGCAGCTCATCCCCGCCACCGCCCGCCGCTTCGGTGTCGCGCATCCCTTCATACCCGCGGAGAATCTCGACGGCGGTTGCGCCTATCTCAAATTTTTACTCAGCCACTACCCCGGCAATCTCGATCACGCCATCGCCGCTTACAACGCAGGGGAGGGGGCGGTGGACCGGCATGCCGGCATTCCCCCGTTCCGTGAAACCCAGGATTATGTGAAGCGCATCAACGGCTACATGAATTCTTTCCGGCCTACGCTGTCTCCCGCACCGCCGCCGGGTATGACGGCGAAGCCGTGAAGAAATCAGAATAAGAAAACCGCTAAAAACACGAAAAGACGCGAAAGTGGAGCGGGAAGATTTAACCACCAAGGACACGAAGGACACCAAGAAGATTAGAAGCATTAGTTAGCGAATTTCTGGCGATAGCATTCCACGGGAATGTGGGTGAAGTAGGGAGGAAGAGCCAGCAGAGATAGGCAAGTCTCATCAGTGCTGACCCTGCAAAAAATATCAGGTAAATCCCGGATATGCGGGTTTGCTGATTTTACCGAAAAATGGAATATACTCGGCCGCGTTAAAAAGCAAATGAGGCCACAACCCCGATGGATCTTCGCAAGTAGGAGAAATCTGTGTATAAAATCCCCACCAACCACCGCGCCAGGCTGAGTTCGGCAAAGCATGAAGGCCTCCGTTCACTTTTTTGGACGGGCTTGTTGCTGTTGACTATGAATCTTGGTGCCCAGCAGTCGTTCGAGGTCTTCGGGAAAGACACCCCTGTTGATCTTTATGCTCAGCCGGATATTGACAATATCAGCGGACATTGCTACAACTCCTTTCAGCTCGTTTTGGATCCTTTCGACGGGGCCCACGCGTTCATCGTCAAGTCGGATTTTGGCGTCTTTGAAACCCGGCAATTTCCGGCTCTCTGGGCATTTGACGACCCCCAGGTGTGGGTTCCGCAAAACGATCTTCCGGTGTTTGGGAAAGGGATTGGAGATCGGGGACAGCTTATCTTCGATCGCGCGGAGCCCGGCCGGGTCTGGTATGTCACCGGCTATCGGATCCAGAAGGACAGTTCCCGGCTTTACTCCCGGGCGCCGGGCGGACAATGGTTTGAGTATCCGGTGGTGAACGGGGGCGGCGCGGTCTGCCAGTCGGACACCAATCCTGAAAACAATTACGACTGGCTCTTGACGGCGCCGGGCGTCAATTACCGGCTCGCCGGCGGGGAAACCCGCGCGCCGCATCACGGGCCGGACATCTTTGACCTCGCCACCGGCCGGATTGTGACCAATCAACTGGGGCCGAAGTGCAATACGGAGCGCTTCAGCCAACCCGAAGGGGGCACGAGCGTTTCCAATCACGGTCTGTGTGCGCTGGGGCCGGGCAATCCGCTCCCCTACGATGACGCCCGCAAGCGGCAATGCCATGGAGCTTACACAATCGATTCATCCGGCAATGTCACGAACACGCCGCCGCATGGCGACGCGGGAGAATGGGTCATCGGTGGAACGCGCTGGCCGAAAGAGTCGCTCCACCCTTACGAATGGCTGAATCCCCGCACCGGACAAAACCTGGATTTCAACGCCGCGGCGATGATCGCGCGGATCGGCAGCAGCCGATTGCTGGCCGATCTCTATGCGTGGGACGGCATCTACCATGGCGATTGCGCACCGATGGCGGCTTGGATGATGCACGGACTGCTGCTGAAGGCGGATGCGATTAGCGGGCCTTACGGCGGAAACGAGGAAGGCGCCGTTGACTGGCGGGCGCGTGATTTCTACGCCATGGATCCGCCGGACGGAACCGGCTTTCAAAAGGACACCAATTGCCACTGGGCCTGTGAAGACATGGATCCCAGTCTCGGTGGCTGCGTTGCTGGAACGCAGGGAATCCCGGGCAACAGCGCGGGCGGGGCCTACTGCGGCGCCGCGAACCAGCGGGCCTGCACAGGTGCCTACCGCCCGATGACCGCCATCTCGGTCGCGGTGTCGGCGGTGAATCCGCAAATTCGCTTCGCCATCAATGTCGCGGTGCAGAGCAAGCTCGACGGCTCGCCGGACACGAATCGAATCGATCTGATGAAATACGATGGCCTCTTCTCACCCGAGCCGGATGAATTGAAGCAGAAGTTCCTGTGGCACCGCGTGCCCGTCACCACTCCGACCGGCGCTTTGGTTTCCATGAGACCCGTCTTGCAGCCCCCGCCATCGACGGAGGCTTCAACTTTCCCGGCAAATGTGGATATTCTCGAGTCGCTCCATGTCGATATCACCGGCCGCGACCGGTTGTACCTCTACGCGTACTTCAATCCGTCGCTCGATCCCGTCAATTGCGGTACGAGCCCGACCTATGCCCGCCTTGATCCCAACGGTACGGGCGGATACACGGCGACGCCGGTGCTCTGTCCGGGCAGGGGCGATTTTCCCGCCACCGCGAAGTTGTACCGATATCCGGCCTTTTCGCAGCAAGGCGATACGATCACCATCGCAGCCACTACATGGGATCTCTCGGTCTATCCGACCGGGCCGAACAGCGGTCCGGAGTGCAATCCCAGGGAAAACGCATTCGTAATTCGCAGCAACGATGGGGGCGAAAACTTCATCACGCCTTGGAATGGACAGCCGGCGCCGGTGACTGGTGCATACATAGTTCCCTCAAGCCATTCCAATATATATCGCCCGTTCGGACTGAAGACTCGGGATCAGGCGGTCTTTTTCTCGTCGGGCGTGAACTGGCAGTTCGGCTACCAGCCGCTTTCCGGAATCGGCCAGGGGCGCTTGATCTATCCGGCGTGGGTGCCCCGGCCATTCAGCACCGATTTCACGACCGCGTCCAGCCGGCTCTACAAGAGCCAGAGCAATTTAGTCGTCACTGGCGAAGCATTCGGTTTGGACGTCAAGCACGAAAGCGAATTGCTTCCCGATCCGACTAATCCGAATAATTTAAATACGAAGCAACAATGCTCGCTCGGGCTGAACGGATTCTGCGGATTTGTCGGCGTTCCGTGGATCAACTATTCGACCGGGTTCGCCCCGGCCGTTCCCACCGCCGCGGGCTATGACTTCGGGCGGAAAGGATCGCTCAACACCCTGGGCTTCCACGATCTCTGGATCGATCCGAATTCTCGGCCCGGACTGGACCCGGATCCGAACAATCCCGTGACGCTCTGGGCGGCCACCAACACGGGCGTCTGGAAATACGATCAGGTCTACACCAGCCCGATCATTCCGGTGCCCTTCTGTCCTGCCACCAATTTGTCGTGCAGCTATGTTCCTTCCCGAACGGCCTGCCCCGCAATTTGCGATCCCTACTACACGCTATTATTCGACGAGTACGAGCGGACGAAAAACTCCTGGCAGTGCATGTCCTGCGGCCTTGCGGGCGCGGCTGGCATCGCGAACTCCTACAGCGCCAGTACCGCTGCGGGCAACAATGTGAATCGTCTGTTGGTTCTATCGGACCGTCTCTACGCCGCCGCCGAAAGCGGGCTCTATCGCAGCCTGGATTCCGGGAACAACTGGTCGTTGCTGCTGGCCGGCCCCGCGTACGATGTCAAGGCGACCAGCGCGGGTTTGCTGGTCTCGCGCCGTGCGTTTTCGCAGCGGGATGGCATCGTCGAAACCATCGCGGGCGTTGTGGACGATACCGGGGCCACAGCCGTCTTCACGGAATCGTACACCGTCAAATATTCCAGCGCCGCCGAGCAGGTCGGAAAATCGGAGTTCAGCGTCAACCCCGCCTACCCAAACTCGGTGTTGTGGGGTACGGGGCCTTTTTTCTACCATTCGGTGGATGGCGGGGTGTCGTTTGAGCGGCTGATTCCGCATGTCGCCTGGGCGGCGCCCGCGGCCCCAACCGCACTTCCTGAATCGCGGCTCGACATCCGCAACACCCTGGTCATGACGCCGCCTGCGGGCGCGGAGTCGCTGGAGGAGTTCTACGCGGTCAATGAGAACAATCAGGGCGTCTACCGCTTCTTGGGCGGCGCGAGCGCCGTTGATGTCAATCCTTACAGCGCCGCCAATTGCGCACCGTCAGCCATCGTGGCCGACAACAACTGCCTCAACGGGATCTTCTCCTTCCACCTCGAAGCCGATCCGGACGGGCTGCTGTCCGGCGGCGCTTATGTTCAGGCGCAAACCGGATCCACCCCCGAGATTGCGGGGTTCCC
Organism: Thermoanaerobaculia bacterium; assembly: GCA_043777195.1. GTDB lineage: Bacteria > Acidobacteriota > UBA4820 > JAYVQF01 > JAYVQF01 > JAYVQF01. Next base: position 4,534 of record JAYVQF010000078.1, on the reverse strand, counting down.
TGCGCCGCAATTCAATGGGTTCCAGCGCTTCTCCGCTCCCAGCCAAGGGCAGACGCTCGCGGTCAAGGACCAGCCAGTGTCGCAGGATCTCTATTTCGCCCTCAGAACCAGCCAGCTCGACATTGAGCGCCAGAGATTGATCCCCTCCGCGCCCGGGCCGCTGTACCGACTGCCCCAAACCCTGCCCGTTCGCTACCCGCCATTCTTCAATGCCGCGAATGCGGCGACATACCAATTCACCTGGCAGCCCGGCGTCTACGACTTCCTGGCTACGCTGCAGGGTAAAAATTTCCGCATTCCGGAACCGAATCTCTACTGGGACGGAACCCGCGTGACGAACGGATTGCCCGCCTTTTCAGCGGTGAACGAAGCCATGAATTTCATCGTTTCCTCCCCCCACCTCAGCCACACCCTCCGCCTTTCCAATCCCCGAGGCGACGCGCAGTTTTCAATGGCGCCGCTGGTCACCGTCACGCCTAGCGCGGGCGATCAGGCGGGTGGAACATCGGTGCGTATCGCGATGGACGCCTCTCGCGTGGCGGGCATCAACCTCACCGCGATTAACTCGATCACGGTCGGGGGAATCCCGGTCGCGCCGGGCTCGATCAGTTTCAATCCGCTGAATCCTTCCGCGATCAGCTTCATCACGCCCCAGAGCTCGGTCACCGGCGCCATGGTCATCGTCATCAACGCGAGCAATCCGAAGGGCGCCGGGACGCTTACGCTCGCGCAGGCGTTCACCTACATCAGCAGCGGCTCGGATGTCGATTTCACGAGTAATTTCGGGCCCACCGTGGGCGGCACCGAAATCCGCATCTCCGGCACCGCCGGCTTTGGCGCGGCGACTTACAATGTCGGCGACGCTGTGGGGGCGCATCTGCTGGTCTATTCCGGCCCCAACTGCACCGGTGCCACGGCCGGGGTCGTCACCGAGACGCCAATTCGGATTTCCGCCAACACGACTCTCGTCCGCACGCCGCGCCGTTCGCGTCTCGGTTGTGCCGGAATTTCGCTCGATTTTCCCGCATCCGGCGGCGGCGTGGTCACCCTCTCGCTCACCAAGCCTTTCTATTTCCACGAGGAAACTTTGGCCTCCGGCGCCGCCGCATCCAATGAACTGCGTCTGGCCGATTCGTTGAGCGGACTCCGTCTCGATATCGCCGGCGGTTTGGAAAGCGGCCCCCGCGCCAGCTCGCAGCCCGCGCCGGAACGGTTCCGCGATTTCGATTTCATCAAATCGGGATTCGACGCCGGCCGCTGGGCCTTCGGCGTCACCGCCAACGGGAACGGCTACCTCTACGATGTCCCAAACCGGCGCTTCCTTTCCGATTTCAGCGGCAATCCGCGCCGGCTCGGCGACGACCTGCCGCCTGCGGGCGGATCCGCCACCAACGGCCTGAGCCTCATCCGGGTGGCCGCGACTGATCGCCCCTTCGCCCTCGGACTTCCCAATTTCATCTGTCGGACCTCGCGCGGCTGCACCCAGGTGCTATATGCGGCCATGGCGGCTTTCGATGCCAACCCGAACAACCTGACCTTCGGTAATGTGCTGGAACGCCGCTTCGGCCCCTCCGTGCGCGACGCGGACTTGATCGTCCGGGACGTCACCACCGGGAGCGTCACCCAGAAGCGGGCCTACGGCTTCCTCACCATTGAGCAGATCGCCTCCGACCCCGCGCCGCTGCCGGGCGACTGCATGTTCGCCCCGGTGGACGCACCCCCGGTTTTCTACGTCGCCACCCATCTCTACCTGCTGGTGGTGGACGCGACCCGCGAGCTGTGCGCGGCCGGCTCCGGCTCGAACTGCACCGGCGGCTGGTCGGAAAACCCGCGCTTCATGTGCAACCTCGCGGTCGCCGATCTCGGCGACTTCGCCGCCACCGCCCAGGGCGGCCCCGACGAACTCTTCAGCCCCGCCGCCTTCGTCCAGACCAACAGCCCCGCCGCCGGCGCCGGCAAGATCATCGCCGCCAACACCATCTCCGGCGCAATGACCTCCTTCGCCTTCGACCCCGCGACCCCCGGCGCGACCCTCTCCCCGACGCCCATCACCCCACCCGCTGGCCACACCAGCCCCCGTTTCCTCCGCACCATTGGAACCGGCACGGGGGCCGAATTCATTGCCCAATTCAATGACACTGCAGGATCGGTGACCTCCTTCCTCGGCACAACCGGAGCAGTGCAACGGGATTATTTTTCCTCCTCCTGCCAAAACGGTTATTTGGCTGCGGAAAGAACCTTCACTCCCGTAAATCAAACCCGATTCAGCTATGCCTGCCCGGCGGTTCAAAGAACCGAGATTTGGTATTTGAGCGATTTTGATCCTCCTATCAGTCGAGCAACACCCAGCACCGCGATCAATTTCAACCCCGTTAATTTCACCCCCGCCGCTGCGGCAATGACACAGCAGGAAACCCCTCAATTTATTATGAACCTCTACGGCGAGCTGGTGGCAACCGCTCCCAGCGCCAGTTTCGACCATTCCGCCCATCAACAGGTGCTCCTCAACTACTACAATCAGACCGTAGCGCCCGATCTCACCCTGACCAGTTTGACGAGCAGCCAGCGGCAAGGCTTACTGGCCCGTCTCCGGAACCTTAAACGGGACACCGACCGTTGGGTGACTGACACGCCGCTCCGGCTCCGGCTCGATTCCTTGGTGGACGGAGCAGTTGCAAGTTTGCCTTAAAAGGTGTATTTTTACCTTGGTATGAGAAATGCCTTCCTCCTTGCCTTGGGTCTTCTGGGGCCGGCGCTGCTGCTCCGGCCCCAGTCAGGGGAAAATCTGACCCTGCCAGCCGCCGGTGTCTGTCCAGCCGGTCCGCTGCCCGCGGACAATGTTTGGAACCATCAGGTTCCGGGCGCGCCTTACACGCTGAATGATGCGACGCGTGGTACCAGTCTGATGGAAGGCGATTTACTCGGTACGGGAAGCCGGCAGATTTGGGCGATGGGGGTGACGGGAACCCTGCAATTGTTTCGCAATGACGGTACTCAAGCACCGGGATTTCCGTTGAATCTTAACTCGCAATGCTCTTACACGACTTGCATGCAGGGATTGGATGCGGAAGCCGCCTTGCCGCTGGATGACACGGGAAAATTTGTTTGCAGCGTTCGATACCTTCGCCAACCAACGAGCCCTACCGATGGATCTATGAATATTCGCTTCATCCGAACGGATGCCACTTTTTTACCTTGGATTTTTGACATCTTGTCAAAAAATCCCACCCCGCAGGAGATGAACAATCAAATCGGGGAAGTGACGGGACTGCGCGCATATTCAGGTGAATGGGCGGTATTCGGCTCCAATCGCTATTCCAATTCCGGCTTTCCGATTCCGGCTTTGCGCATGTCGGATAAAAATGGAACGGATTTTCCGGGATGGCCGATCTTCGGCATTCCCGGCTATCCCATCATGGGAACGGCGGGTGCCTATAACGGCGCGGTTTTTCATGCTGGCGAACAACCGACCCTAGTTCCCGCATTAAGGGATTCAAATTACGGCATAGTTATAAAGGGTGACGGCATTCTGAAGCCCAATTCCCCATTTCCATTCCCGTATCACACTCCTACTCCCGTGACATCGTCTTATAGCGACAACATTGCGGTTCGCTTGGGCGGAGTCACATATACAGTGTTCGAGGTCATCCGGGAATTCGGCATGGGCGGGCCAAACAATAGTGTAGGTTTGTGCGGAATACATTTGATCAGCGAAAACGGAATCGAAAAACCCGGCTGGCCTGTCCATCCTTATTACACTGATTCTTCAACCGGCCGTTTTGTGGGCGGGTGCGCTGACACTGATGGCATGTCTTTTGGCGACCTCGATGGCGATGGGGTGCCGGAATTGATTGCCTTGGTGCCGGAACTCACCGGAGACAATACTTTCGGCCTGTTTGCATGGCATCTTGACGGTACGCCTGTCGTCGGCTTTCCCGTCGCGATTCCCGGCATTCAGTCCCACGGCCAGCCGGTGATCGGAGATATTGATGGCGATGGTAAGCCCGAAATACTCTTCTCCGCTTATGTTTATTGCGTCAACAACAACCCGGCGATGATTTTCGCCTACCACAACAACGGCACCGTGGTGAGCAAATTCCCGATGGATTACACCGGCTACGGCGACCCCGGCTCGCTGCAGAGCCCGATCCTGGACGATTTCAACGGAGACGGGAAGGTGGACATCATCAGCACTCCCGACCGGATCACCGGCTGGATCTCCGTGATGACCTTGAACGGCACCTACAACCGGGACAACATCGAATGGCCGATGATGCAGTTCGATGTGATGCGCACCGGCTGGTACCGGAAAATGGCGCATGTGGACAAGGCGGCTTCGTGGCTGACCTCCAGCGCGGCGGCGGTACCGGGCGACGGCAATACCCCGATCTGGATCACCGCCCACGGCATCCGCCCAAACGCCCAGCCTATCCTTTGGCCTGATCAATTCGTGAGATTCGGTAGATTGCCCGATGCAGGCGGCGGCGAGTTTTCCACCTTCATTGACAACGGCAATGGAAGCTGGTCGCAAAAA
>JAYVQF010000077.1:0-2537 GCA_043777195.1 Thermoanaerobaculia bacterium | reverse complement strand
GATCCATGGTCAGGAGGTGGTCTTTCCACAGCCGGTCGAGGGTGTTGAGGATGACATTGCGCAGGAAGAAGGGCAGCCTTTCTGCCCACTGGGTCTTGCGCAGGGTGAAGCGTTCGGCGACGGCGGCTTGCGCGGCTTCCACGATATTGCCGCCGCCCTCGATGGAAAGATCCACGCCGAAAACCCGGCCGATTTCACGCGCAAAGGCGACGCGATCCACCGAGCGGCCACCGTCGGTTGAAGTTTTGAGGGCGAAATCATCCACCACCAGGGCGCTGCGTTCGCTCACCCATTCGTCCAGCTTTTCTCCGGCGAGCACCATTTGCCGCAGGCCGTAAACCCCTTCGCGCTGGCGGTTCATCACATCGTCGTATTCCAGGAGATGTTTGCGCTGTTCGAAATTGCGCCCTTCGACCTGTTCCTGCGCGCGGGCGATGGACTTGGTGACCATGCCGTGTTCGATCGGTTCCTCATCGGTCATGCCGAAGCGCGTCATCCAGGATTTGAAGCGGTCGCCGCCGAAGATGCGGATGAGATCGTCGTCGAGCGAAAGATAAAAGCGTGAGCCGCCGGGATCGCCCTGGCGCCCGGCGCGGCCGCGCAGCTGGTTATCCACACGGCGCGATTCGTGGCGCTCGGTGCCGATAATGAAAAGCCCGCCGTGTTCGAGCACCTGTTCGCGTTCGGCTGCGCTGCGGGCGCGCAATTCATTCAGTTTTGCCTTCACCTCTTCCGTGGTGGCTTCCTGCCCCATGCCCAGATGCGCCAGCGCCTCGGGATTACCGCCCAGGAGAATGTCGGTGCCGCGGCCCGCCATGTTGGTGGCGATGGTGACCGCCCCCTTGCGTCCGGCCTGCGCCACGATCTCGGCTTCGCGCGCGTGCTGCTTGGCGTTGAGGACATGATGAGGAATGGCGCGCTTTTTCAAGAGATCGGAAAGATGCTCCGACTTCTCAACGCTCACCGTGCCCACCAGCACCGGCTGCCCGGCTTCATGCAATTCCTTGATCTCTTCAGCGACCGCGGTGAACTTGCCGTTCTCGGTGGCGAAAAAAAGATCGCCCAGATCTTTGCGAATCATGGCGCGGTGGGTCGGGATCATGACCACATCGAGGGCGTAGATTTTTTGCAATTCGACGGCTTCAGTCTCCGCCGTGCCGGTCATGCCCGACAACTTCTTATACATGCGGAAATAGTTCTGTAAAGTGATGGTGGCGTAAGTCTGGGTCTCGCTCTGGATGCGCACGCCTTCCTTCGCTTCCACCGCCTGGTGCAAACCGTCCGACCAGCGCCGCCCGTGCATCAAACGGCCGGTGAATTCATCCACGATGAGGACTTCGTCATCACCCTCTTCGCCCGGCTGCACCACATACTGGTGGTCGCGCTTGTAGAGTTCGCGCGCGAATAGCGCCTGGTTGATGGCGTGCAGGATTTCCAGATTCTCCGCGGTGAAGATGTTACCCACGCCCGCCAGTTTTTCCGCCGCCGCGACCCCCGCGTCGGTGAGGCTGACCTGGTGCATCTTTTCGTCCGACTCGTAATGTTCGCCGGGGGTGAGCTGGCCCACCACTTTGTTGGCGATGACATATTTCTGCGGGTTGTCCTCGCTGGGACCGGAAATAATGAGCGGGGTGCGCGCCTCGTCGATGAGGATCGAATCGACTTCATCCACGATCGCGTAGGCGTGGCCGCGCTGCGCCATTTCTTCGATGCGGAACTTCATGTTGTCGCGCAGGTAATCAAAGCCGAATTCGTTGTTGGTGCCGTAAGTGATGTCGCAGTCGTAGGTCGGCCGCCGCGAACTCGGATCCATGTCGGCCTGGATGCAGCCGACGGTGATGCCGAGGAAACGGTGCACCTGCCCCATCCATTCGGCGTCGCGCTTGGCGAGGTAATCATTCACCGTGACAAGGTGCACGCCCTCGCCGGCGAGCGCGTTCAGGTAAGCCGGCATCACCGAGACCAGGGTTTTGCCTTCGCCGGTGCGCATCTCCGCAATCTTGCCGCGGTGCAGCACCAGCCCGCCGATCATCTGCACATCGTAGGGACGCAGCCCCAGAGTGCGCTTGGAGGCTTCGCGCACCACCGCAAAGGCCTCGGGCAGCAGGCCGTCGAGGGTCTCGCCGCCCTCCTTCAGCCGCCGTTTGAATTCGCCGGTCTTTTCGGCCAGCAGCCGGTCGCTGAGGCGGGCGAATTCATTTTCGTAGGAGAGAATTTTGAAAACCACCGGCTCCATCGCCTTGATATCGCGCTGGTTTTTGGTGCCGACGATGGCCTTCATGATGACTTCTAACATAGGGGTTCCTGGGGAAGATGTTTACCGCCAAGGCGCCAAGAAGGGAATTCAAGGGGTCGGGCTCCGAAGGTGGAAGGATGAGAACCGGGGATTTTACTGGCAACGGAGAGCTGCGGGGTCTATTCCCGCCATGAGACGGCGATCTGAAAGGTGAACGAACTGTTATTCCGTTTCACGCCGGTGAAAATCTGGGCCGCGGCCTAATTCGCGCAATTCTTCGGGACATCGACATCGAACCCGA
>JAYVQF010000076.1:0-9878 GCA_043777195.1 Thermoanaerobaculia bacterium | reverse complement strand
TGCCGGTGCGCGGGTCAAACGCGAGTTTCAGGACGAAACTGGGGGGCGCTCCCGGAGGCGGAGGCGGGGCCGTCGGATCGGGCTTGGGGATCGCGCTGTCGTAGCCGCGCTTCAGCATGGGCTGGGCGACCATGAAAATGATCAGCAGCACCAGCACCACATCCACCAGTGGGGTGATGTTGATGTCGGAATTGATTCCGCCGGTACCGGCTGTCATGCTCATGGTAAAAGTTCCTTGTTGAGGGGTTCAGGCGCCATCGCCGCTGCGCGCGAGCGTGATGAGCGCGACCGATTCAAAACCCTTGCTGTTACAGGCTTTCATCACCCGTTTGATGGTGCCGAAATTCAGATGCCGGTCGGCTTTGATATGAATTTGCGCGTTGGGCATCCGTTCTTTCAGTTCGGAGAGCTTTGCGTCCAGCGCCTTGGCATCGGGCTGCCATTCATCCTTGAACCAGACCTGCCCTTCATTCACATCGCCGGTGAACTTGACTGAGATGGTAACCTGTACCGCCTCTTCCTTGGGAATGGACTTCGGCTGCATGGTGGTCGCCATGTCCACATCCACGCCGTCCTGGAGCATGGGTGTGACGACCATGAAGATGATCAGGAGCACCAGCACCACATCCACGAGGGGGGTGATGTTGATGTCGGATTTGACCCCGCCTTTGCTGCCGCCGCTTGCCATGCCCATGGGAGACTCCTTCGGACTTCCAAACGAACTGAAGATTCCCCTAGCGGACGGGGTGCTGGGGGTTGTGCTTGATGAAGTAATCCACCAGCTCTGAGGCGGTGTTGTTCATCTCCACCGTGAATTTTTCCACATCATTGGAGAACTTGTTGAACATCATGACCGCCGGGATGGCGACAAGCAGGCCGCCCGCCGTGGTGTAAAGCGCTTCCGCGATGCCGCCGGCAACCGAACCGATGCCGCCGGAACCGGATTTGGACATGCCTTCGAAGGCGTGAATGATGCCCAACACGGTGCCGAACAGACCCACGAAGGGGCCCGAGGATCCGATGGTCGCCAGGACGCCGAGCCCTTCCTTGAGCTGGCTCTGGGTCAGCAGGGTGACGCGATCCACCGAACGCTTGGCGGCCTCAACGACATCATAATGCAGTCCTTCCTCGGTATCGGTCTTGAATTCGAGCAGCGCGGCGGAAACCACCTTGGCGATGTGGCTGTCCTTGTAGCGCTTGGCCTGGTCAATGGCTTCCTGGAGCTTGTTTTCCCGCAGGTATTTGGTGACGAGGGGAATGTATTGACGGGACTGGGTGCGCGCCTTGTTGAAGGTCGTCCAGCGGTCAATCATGATCCAGAGCGCCCACACCGACATCACGATCATGACCAGAACCACGAAAGTGGCGGGGCCCGGTTTGGTGATCAGGGTATGGAAAAAAGCCATGATGCCGACATCCGGGGCGGATTCGGTCGAGGTGGCGTCGGGCATGAGCAGCGTGAGAGCATTGATGAGGGGGGTGGACATTTCCTGAACTCCTTAAAGGGGTGGGGACGAAAGTAAGGGAACGGTTGCGAAAAAAAGTGAATGAAAAGGGGATGAAATCAGTGCAGTTTGTATACGATGGTGACGGATTTGTAAGTTCGCACGGCCCGGCCGTTGTTACGGGCGGCGGTATAACGCCGCTTTTTGACCGAGGCGATTGCGGAGGCGTTGAAGATCACATTGTCCGAACGGGTAATGCGGGCATCAATCACACTGCCATTTTCGTCGATGACCAGCTCAAGAATGACTTTGCCATCCAGCCCCTGCTGCCGCGCGACTTCCGGATAAACTGGATCTTCGCTGGAGATCAACTTGGGCGGTTCGCTGACTTCATATTCCTTGAGAACGATGTTGCCACTGTCGGCGCTACCCAGTACGCCCCCGACGGTGCCGCCCACCACGCCGCCCACGACGCCGCCCGCCACGCCGCCTTCCACGCCGCCCTCGACGCCGTCATCGGTACCGCTATCGGGGGCTCCGCCGGCATCCTGAGGGGCGACTTCCTTGGGCGTTTCCACGACATGCGTGGGCACCCGGATGGTGGTGGGTGTCGGGCGCACGATAGGAATGACCGGCGTCACGATGGGCGTCGAGGCCGTGTGTTTCTTGGGAGGAGGAGGAGGCGGAGGAGGTGGCGGCGGGGCATTGAAAACGCCCTTGATCGGCGGCCGTTCCAAAACTTCAAAGGACATCAAGGACGCGGCAAATAGCGCCGCGCCGCCCATCAGATGGAGGATGATTGAACTCCAGACCAGGATCACCTTGCGGCGGCTGGTCTTGTGCTTCGCCGTGGTGACGAGCGAATCAGTGAACATGGCGGGGGGCTGGGGGGGTAGGGATGTGGTCATGGCGGGGACTCCTTGCCGGTTAATCAACACGCGAATGCGCGTCAGGTTCCCGGGAGTTCCGGAATCAAGGACAAATTTTAATGGCCCGCCGCTGAACTTGCAGCGACAGCCGGGGCCGATGGAGCGGAGAGAAGTGCGGGGGCTGAAGGAGGCGCGGTGACAGCGGGGACGGCGGCGGGCGCCGATCCGATCGCAGGCGAAGATGCGGCCGGCGGCAACGGAATTCCGGCCTTCGCGGCTTCTTCCGCCCTGCGCGCCTGGAACAGTGCCGTCGCCTTCAGGCGGTATTCATCCGCGATGCGCAAATCATCCGCAGCTTTGGCTTGCAATTCTTCAATCTTGGCCTTGTCCTTTTTTTCGTCCAGGAGCAGGGTCTGATCGGTGGTGTATTTGGCATGCCAGCGGTAGAGCAGGCTGTAGTCAATCACGGCCTCCGCGTATTTCGGATCCGTGTCGATGGCGCTCTTGCAATAACCTAGGGCTTTTTCAATGGTCGCAAACTTTTCGTCGGTGGTGAGCAGCGCGGAGGAGGAATTAGTCGGGCGAACCTTGCCCTCGTAGATCGCGCACAGGGTGTACTGGAGGATTTTGCGCTGGTTCGCCGTTTCCTGATCGGCACCTGAATTCATCGTGAGTTCAAGTTCCAGCCATTTGACGGTGGCTTCAAAATCACCCTTGTTCTGGCTGAGGGCGCGCAGCGCCTGCACATGATGAATATTGGCCGGTTCCTTTTCGTGAAGCGCCATGAAATAGGTGATCCCCTCGTCCTGACGGTGCGCATCGTTGTACACCGTGACCAGCATTTCCGTGGCGTCATCGTGCGCCGGGCCGGTGGGAACCAGATTGAGGTATTCCTTGAATGCTTCGAGTGCGCAAGTGGCGAATTCCTTGTCCTTCGCTGAGATCGAGGCGGGAATGAACGCCTGTTTGCAGCTGTAGCCGCGATTCAACCAGGCCTCAGTCCAGCGGGGATTGATATCCGTGGCCACCTTGAATTCTTTGGCGGCCAGCTCATATTTGTGGACATTGTAATAACTGATGCCGCGCTGCATCGACTGCCGCGACCTGATGAAGCCGCAGCCGGTGGCGGCGGCAAGCAGGGCCAGGATGGATACGCACGAAAAAATGCGCCGCATTGAATCTCCGAGGGGAAGGATGGAACCGCCGCCGGGCAGTTTGCCGATGAGCTGTCAGGATTTCGATTCTGCGGCGCCCGGCGGATCTGCTGTGATGAGCGTCAGCACAGGGCGTCTGCGGTCTCGAACTGCGGCGGCTGGAACGGGCGAGACTATAACGGTCACCATGCGGCGGTGTCAAGCGAACGGAAATAACATTTACATTAAATTTACGCCGGCTGATTTTGCAGGGAATTTTTGCAGACCTCTTACATCCGCGCCGGGGCTGCGGAAAAGACATCCCGCAGCGCCCAAACCGCAGCGCCGATAATTTCCGGCGCATGATTCGCTCGTTTTTTTTCTGGCTGACGCTTCTCATCGTCACGCCGCTGTGCGCCGGCGCCTGCGGCCTGCTTTTCTTCTGGGACGCGGCATTCCTCCTTTTCGCCCGCCTCTGGGCCCGGCTGATCTGCGCCGCCGCAGGGGTGCGGGTGATCCGCAAGGATGAATGTCCGCCCCCGCCCGGCCCGGCGGTTTACATGTTCAATCACGCCTCCAATTTCGACATCTTCGCGCTGTGCATGCACATCCCGCCGCGCACCCGCATGGTGGCGAAGAAGCAGCTGGGCTGGATTCCGATTTTCGGCTGGGCGCTGCACCTCACCGGCATGGTGATGGTGGATCGCCGCAATCACACCCGCGCAATCAAGCAAATGGAGAAGGCGGCGAAGGTCGTGCATGACGGCCGGCCGATATTTGTTTCGCCCGAGGGCACCCGCTCGCAGACGGGCGAGCTGCTGCCCTTTAAGAAAGGGGGCTTCATCATCGCGATCGGCGCGCAGGCGCCGATCGTGCCGGTGATCATTCATGGCGCATTCGGCGTCCAAAGCCGCCGCGCGTTCCGCATCTCCCCCGGCGACATCCACATCAGCTTCAAAACCCCGATCCCCACCGAAGGGCTGACCGTCGCCGATCGGGATGCCCTGATCGCCAAATTGCGCGCCGTATTCATTGCCGAACTGGCAAAACCCCCGCTCGCCTGAAATCACCCGCCGACCCACGCATTCTCTTCAGTTCATCGTTCATCGTTCATAGTACTGCGCTCATCGTTTCCACTCTCCCTTCATCCTTTCTGCAAATGCCTTCACCTTCACTGCCCGTGTGGGCGCTCCAACTCCCGCCGGGTGTGCTCCTAGTGGGCGGCACCGCGCGGGACCAGGTCAGAGGGGAACGGCCCAAAGACTGGGATCTGGTCGCGATTGGTGAAGTCGCGGCGCAAGCCGCACAGGCCGGACTCGCCGCCGCCTTCGGGCGGCCGCCGGTGATCCTGGGCAAACGCTTTCCCGAAATCTGCTGGCGCTTCATGGTGGACGGCGCGCAAGTGGATCTGGTGGCGGCGGAAAACCTCGACACCGATTTGCGCCGCCGGGATTTCACGATCAACGCCATGGCGATTGATCCGCGCAGCGGGGAAATCACCGATCCCCTGCACGGCCGGGAGGATATTGCCAGGGGAATCATCCGCATGACGGCGCCGCAGGCATTCATCGAAGACCCGGTGCGGCTGCTGCGCGCGCATCGCTTCGCCGCGCAATTCGGATTCGTCCTGGAAGAATCAACCCACGCGGAGATTAAAACCCAAGCCGCCCGACTCAAGGCCGCCGCGCCGGAACGGCTCACGGCGGAAATGGATGCGCTGCTAAAGAGCCCGCGCGCCGCGGCGCAGCTCACTCAAATGCGCGGCGATGACACGCTGTTCGCCGCCCTGCCCGAGCTGATTCCCATTGACGGCCTCACCCAGAATCATTACCACCACACCGATGTGCTCAGCCATGTGATCGAGGCGGTCGCGGTGGCGGATGACCTGCCGGCGCTCAGCGCCCGCGTCGGCGGCGATTTTCCCGTGCTCTCAGACGACGATTATCTGCTGCTGAAATGGGCGGTGCTGCTGCACGATCTGGGCAAGGCGGCGACGCGCACCGAAGACGCGCACGGCAATGTTCATTTCTACGGCCACGAATTGGTCAGCGAGCGGCTGACCCGCGAAACGGGCGAACGGCTGCGCTTTTCCGGCGAACGCACTTCGCGCCTCGCCCGTCTGGCCCGGTTTCATCTGCGGCTTCTATTCCTGCACAAGAACCCGCCCGGCCCGCCCGCCTTTCGCCGCCTGGTGCGCGACCTCGGCGCCGATCTCCCCCTCCTCATCGCCCTTGCCATCGCCGATAAATCCGCCACCCGCGGCAATGCCGCGGCCGGCACCGTGGACGCCATCGCTGCGCTTGGGCGGAGGGCGATGCAAGTGCACGCCGATGAGCATGACCATCTCAGCAATCTCCCCAAGCTGGTGGACGGCCTGCGCGCCTGCGAGATCCTGCAAATTCGTCCCGGCCGCGATCTCGGACGCGCCCTGGACGCGCTCATGGACGCGCAGGTTGCGGGAAGCGTCTCGACGAACGAGGGGGCGGAAGCTTTTTTGAGCGAGTGGGCAGCAGCGCAGCGGGCGGCGGGCAGCCTTTGAAGCAGGGCTTAGGGCATGTGACCCGAGACCTAAGCCTTGTCTATTTCCGCCATCATTTCCGGCAAATAATGTTGGAGCAGCGCGTCTGCGTGTAATCGCCGCGGATCGGCGATGAACTTCGCTTTGCATACCGGGCCGAGGGCGGCGTAGAGTTCGCGCCCCAGCGGCGCTTCGATCAGCCAGTCGGTTTCGCAGTGGAAAGCATTGACTGCACAGGCGCGCTCTGACAAATGCTTTCCCAGCCTGCGCGCCGCCGCTTCGACGCGGGCGCGCTTGGGAAAATCGCGCAGGCGAAAGCGGGGCGGGCGCACCGCCTCGGAGGCGCGCAATTGTTTCCAGGTCGCGGGCGCGAACCAGTCGAGGCGGACGGCGGGCCGGCCGACCGGCGAGGAAACCAGGATCAGTCGGCGTAATCCTTCGGGCCAGCGGTTTTCCCCGGCCAGATCATCCAGCGCCAGCACCGCGGTGGTGCCGCCCATGGAAAGACCCCACATTTCCGCCACGGGATCGCCGCCCGCATGCAGCCGCGCCAGTAGCGCCGCCAAATCGCCGGACTCCTCGTGGCCGAAGGTATAGGTGCCTTCCGATTGTCCATGACCGCGCGAATCAATGCGCATCACCCGCAGGCCGCGCGCGTGCAATGCGGCGGTGAGCGGCGCCAGCGCAGGCGAAACGGCGCGGCGCCAGAAGCCGGGCAATATCAAGGCCAGCGGCGTGAGAGCGGCATGGCCGCCATCGTCCAGCTCTGCGTGCAGGCGCGGGCCGCCGAAGTCGTACCAATGGTGAACAACGGGCATGGTGATAACTTAGCGCACGTCAATTACAGACGGGCGAATGATATTCACGACTAGGAGTCCGCGACCAGCAGCTGTAAGCCGCGCATTGACAGCTGTTTGTGGCGGCGCGCAGAAAGCGTTTGCGCGCGGAGCCAGAGCTCTTTGCGCAATTTTCGTTCAGGCGCGGGCATCCGGCCGATTATTTCCGCTGCAGTCCGCGCTTTCGCCATCGCCGCCGCTTCGTCCGCGAGGAGCGCCTGCACCCAGCCGCGTGTGAGAGCCGTTTCATTTCCTGCGATTTCGCCGTCCAGCAGCGCCGCCGCCCCACCCGGCAGCCGGCCCAATAATTCCGTGCCGCCCCATCCCGTGAAAAAATGACGCTGAATTCCGGGATGACCCAGTTTTGCGCCGGGCCCGGCCCAGCGCGCGTCGCAATGCAGGGCAAGATCCAGTCCACCGCCCAGGCAATGGCCGTCAATGTAACAAACCGTGAATGCGGGCAATCGTCGCAGGCGGCGAAAGGTAAAGAGCCCCCGCCGCGCTTTCGCCATGCCGCGGGACGGCGCCCGCGTTTCCATCACCTCAAGCAATTCGCCAAGATCCGCTCCGGCCAGGAAATCACCGGTCGCACCCAGCAGCAGCAGTACCGCAGGGGGCGCGCGTTCCATGTCATCCAGCGCCGCAGCCATTTCATCCAGACAGTCATCACTCAACCGATGCGGCGCCGGACCGGTAAAGCGCAGAAGGCGAAGCGATACGTCGCCGGATATTTCAATATGATGCAAAGAAACTTACCGCCAAGGCGCCAAGACGCCAAGAACTGAAGGATGCAGGACGAGAATTTTTCCAAGCCAACTGAATTCTTTCCTCTTTTACTTGGCGCCTTGGTGTCTTGGCGGTTAAATTCTCATCCGCGCGGTTTGATGTGCTCCCGGCAGAATTCCACGGTCGCCGCGAGCGGCGTGCCGGGGGTGAAGAGCGCCGCAATCCCGACCGCCTTGAGCGCGGTGATGTCCTCGTCCGGCATGATGCCGCCGCCGAAGACCACGATGTCTTTCGCGCCCCGTTCGTCGAGCAGGCGGCGCACTTTGGGCATCAGGGTCATATGCGCGCCGGAGAGGATGGACAGGCCGATGCCATGCACATCCTCCTGGATGGCGGTCTCGACAACCATCTCGGGCGTCTGGTGCAGGCCGGTGTAGATGACCTCGAAGCCGGCATCCTTGAGCGCGCGGGCGATCACCTTGGCGCCGCGGTCGTGGCCGTCGAGGCCGACCTTGCCGATGAGAATGCGGACTTTGGGTTCGGTCATCAGAGAATTCCTGTGCGGCCGACTGAAAATCACGCGGGGCCGGAAGGGAATATTAGCGGGAACGGCGGTGGCCCCCGCCTGCGACAGGCGGGAGAGGGTGTTATCATCGCCTGACGGGAACTCAGCCTGTTTCATTGGGAACCGGTGCGGTTTTTTCCGTCCAGCTTTTTGAGGTGCATCATGAACTTCCGACTTCTGGCTCTGCTCCCCGTTCTGCTCCCCCTCTCCCTCGCAGCGCTGGAACCGGCTCGCACTGCCCCCATGGGCGCGGAAAAGCGGCAGGCGATTTTTCTGCGCGCTGAATCGGGCGAAGGGCTGGTCGGCTTCCTGCCCGAGGGGAAAACTGGCTGGCGGCTGACCCTCTATCCCGGTGTGGGTTCCGTCGCGGCCTTCGCGGTGGCGGATTTCGACCGTGATGGCAAAGCCGATTTGGCGATCGTCAAAAGGAACGGCGAGTTCGCCACGATGCTCGGCGATGGTCAGGGCGGCTTGGCGCTCAAAAGCAATTCGCGCGGGGTACTCCATGGATTTATTCCCACTGCCTTGCAGGTGGAAGATTTGAATGGCGACGGCAGTCCCGACTTGGCACTTTACGACAGCAAGCGTCGGCTCGATCTCACGAATGACGGGTTTGGAAACCTCGGAGCGGCCGCCGCCGCGAAAGCCGCGCCGCCGGTTGACGCAGAATCATTCACCGCAGATTTCTCCGGCCGCGGTAGGCCGGATCGAATTGAGATCCGTAGCGACCGCGTGCTCATCCACCCCTCGCGCGGCGGCGCACCCGTGGAAGTCATGAGCCAGTATGTGATTCGTGCGGCGGCGGTTGGAGATTTTTCAGGAAATGGCGTCATGGAACTTGCACTCATCGGCTTGGGCGAACGGCCGCAGCTGCAGATCATTGCATTGAAATCCGGCTTGGATGCCGCCCTCATTGACGAATCCTTCAGCCTCACCACCCCGATGTTGCCCGAAGCCACCCTCGCTGTGACCGCCATCTGTTGCGGCTCCTTCAGCCCCAATCCGGCGAACATCAATGTGAATGACAGCATCGCTTGGAGCCTCAGCGGTGCCCATAGCGCCACGCAAAGCACGGGAAGTGGAAGTTGCACGCCCGCGACCACCCCGCTTTTTGATTCGGGGATCGGACCCGCCAGCTTCACGAGGCAATTCACCAGCGTAGCGACGCTGTTTTACATGTGCAAAGCCGGTCCTGGTTTTTCGCATTGTGTCGGCGGTATGAAAGGCACGATCAATGTCACCGCCCCCGCCACTCCCGGAACCGTCCCTGACACCGGCACGCCTTTCAGAATCAAAAAATCGGCAACCGCGGGCAGTCTCGACCTCACTTGGGGCGCTTCGTGCAGCGCCACCGCTACCGGTTTCGGAATCTATCAGGGAACCATCGGGGCCACCTTCGCCTACAACCATACCGCGATGACCGGCCAGTGCGCCAAGACCGCGACCTCGGCCACCGTCGTCCCCGCCGCCGGCAACACCTATTACCTGATCGTCTCGCACACCGCAAGCAGCGACGGCAGTTACGGCAAAAACAGCGCCAATGTGGAAATCCCTATCGGCACAACCGTCTGCCTCGCGCAAAATCTCACCGGTTCGTGCTGAGTTAATCATTCATACTAATTTGCATTCAAAGATATAGAAGTAATCCAAACATACCCGGTCAGAGTCTGCGTGCTTTCAGACGAAGTCTCCATTTCACGCAGTCCTGCGCAGAGGGTGTCGATGACCGCGGGCATGCCGCTGAAGGCATGATTCCCGAAGTGGCGCTCGCGCAGGGCGCCCCACA
>JAYVQF010000075.1:0-9895 GCA_043777195.1 Thermoanaerobaculia bacterium | reverse complement strand
TGCCGCTCAAAAATAATAGCATAGCGAAAATTAGGTGTAGGGGCGGAGCTAAGCTCCGCCCAAAGGATCCTGGGAGCCTTAGGGCGGAGCTTAGCTCCGCCCCTACAACGACTGCCGTGCATCTCAGGTAACGCTTCATCCATCCACCGCCGGTAAAATTTTTCGCGCATCCCCGGCGCGGATCGTCCAGTGTTTCATGTCGCAGTATTCCAGCAGCGGCACCGCCCATTTCCGGGACAGTGCGAGTGCAATTTTAAGATCCGCGATGGCCAGCGTTTTTCCGCTGCGCGCGTGCGCCGCCAGGAATACACGCAGCCGGGTTTCAGCCGCGGCGGAAATCGCGAGGTCGAATTTTACGCGCACCAGCAAGCCTTCTTTCAGAAGCTCTTCGTAAAGCCGCTTGTCGGCGGGCGTGGTGAACAGCTTTTGCGGGTCGGGTCCTTCCAGTCCAGCGCGGGTGAATAATTCCAGTATTTCAGTACGCCGCCGGGCCGCAGCCGGGTCAACTTTCGGCCCGCGTTCTGGCAATCCCGCCCGCCCCGATTGCAAGCGAATGACGCCGGCGCGTGCGAGTTCCTCCAAATGATCCGCCTGAACGAGCGCGGGCGGAAGCTGTTCGAGGGTGAAACCCGGCGCATCTGGAAACCGGTCATGCAATTTCGCCAGGGCGGCCAGCAGCGATTTTTCAAGCTGCGCCAGGGTTCCGGCCAGGGCAACCCGGCCGCCCAGACGGCGGATCGCGCCCGTGCCCGCAAGCCCGTCAAGCGCCGCGCTGATTTCCGCCTGGGTTTTTCCCAGGGCCACGGCTATTTCCAGCGGCGTCGCGATCGGGAGAAATTTCAGGACGGCGGCGATCGCCGCGCCCGGCGCGAAACGACCGTGCCGGTCCGGCGCGGCGTCCGGGGCCGGCGCGGCGCGCGATGCCTTTTCCGCAGGCGCCAAAACTATGGCGCCGCCCCAGGTCAACGGCGGCGAAATCCGGCGCATCACGATCCGCTCACCCGAAGGAAGCGGGCGCGGGATTTCAAGCCAGAGTTGCGCCCAGCCAGATTCTCCCGGCAGGAGCGCCTTGCGGCCGCCCAGTAAACGGATTCGCGCGGTGAATTCGGCGGCGAGGTGATACAGATTAACCGTCGTCAAATCTTTGAGCGGCGGGGTGTCCGGAAGCAAGGATAGCCAGGCAAGATGGAATTCTGCGTCACGCAGAGATCCGGGCGCCGCCAGCAGCGCGCCGCGTCGCAGTTGTGCCAGTTTGGTTCCGGCTAGCGGCGACAAATTCAGCGCGGTGCGCGCACGCGCCTCCGACTGCGGCGCGGATTCGGCATGGGATTCAATCGCCCGCACCCGCACGCGTCCGCCGCCAGCACCGGGCAGCGCATGGGGAAAAAGTTCCAGTTCCGCGCCCACGGCAATGATGCCGTCGCCCGCCGTTCCGGTCACCACGGTGCCCGCGCCGGCGATGGAAAAAACCCGATCTGCCGAAAGGCGAAAAGGCGCAACCATGCGGGGCGGCGAGCGCTTGGCCAGCCGTTCCGATAAATAGTGTTTCAGCGCGTCCAGACCGTCCCCCCGTTTCGCCGAGATCGCCAGATCAGGAGCGCCTGCATACGGCGTATCCGCCGCCAGTTGCCGTACGCGATTGGCGACGGCTTCAGCGCGCGCCGCATCGGCCAGATCGAGCTTGCTGATGACGATGAGAATTTCTGGAATGCCCAGCAGCCGCAAAATATCGAGATGCTCCGCCGTCTGCGGTTTCACCCCTTCATCCGCCGCCACCACCAGCAGCGCAAGATCCACCCCGTGCGCACCGGCGAGCATGTTTTTCACGAAGCGTTCGTGACCCGGCACATCAATGAACGAGACGATCCCTTCAGGAAATTCCAATCGCGCAAAGCCCAGGTCGGTAGTGATGCCACGCAGCTTCTCCTCTTTCAGCCGGTCGGGGTCGGTGCCGGTCAGCGCCTTCACCAGCGCCGACTTTCCATGGTCAATGTGCCCGGCGGTTCCGGCGATCAGGCGGCGCATGGAGTTGCTGGCTCGATTATTCACTGAAAGTTGTTCGCCGTTCAAGACCACTGGTGCCGGCCATGATGATATCGCAGCAGGTGTTTGTGGTTAAGCAGTTTTTTGATCTTATCGGGCATCCGCCAGAGGGGGAGATCGAGCGCCGCCAGCGCAAGATCCCACGGCATCGGTGTATCGCTGACGGAACGCATCTCGGCGTAATAGGCGGCGCGGTTCTGTGAGAGCTGTCCCTCGTGGATGGTGAAACAGCCGAGAATGGTGGCGATGATGAAGGGTTCCGAGTCGCGGGCGAAGCGCGACCACAGGTAATGATCGCCCGCCAGCCGCAGCCCGGCCAGGCGGCCGTAATCCACGCCGGCGAGGAGTTCCCGCCGCCAGAAGGTGGATTCCTGCTGGACGAACGGCAGGAAGCGGCCATACAACCCCGCCCGCAGCAGGCGGCGGCGGTATTTGAAGGGCAACCGCGCGGCAGTCACCTGATGGCGTTCGTTGAGCAGCGTGTGCATGGCCGAAAGCCAGCGCACCTCAGGACGCGCGGAAAAAATTTCCGCGAGCAGGCCGAAAGCGGTGGGATGGAGCAGATCCCCCGCGTTGAGATAGCCGATCACTTCCCCCTCCGCCCGCTGCATCCCTTTCGCCAGCGCGTCATACATGCCGCGATCCGGCTCCGACAACACGCGGACGGCGGGATGCTTGAAGGATTCCGCGATGCGCACGGTGCCGTCGCGCGAGCCGCCATCACAGATGAGGTATTGCAGTTCGACGCTGCCATCCGCCAAAGCCTCCTGCTGCAAGATCGAGCGCATGGTGGCCGCGAGACTGGCTTCCGCATTGAAACAGGGGGTGATGAGGGTGATTTTCATGGGGAGGGTGACGTATTGAGCGAGGTGAACAGATGGCGTGCGGTGCGTAATTCATAAAACAGGAATGCACCCAGGGCCAGAGACAACAGAGAGAGAACCAGCACGCTGCGCAGCGGGGTCGCGGGCAGCGCATAGGCGGCCCCTCGAATGGCCACCGCCGCAGCGATGGGCACCAGGGCGCGGCGCCAGGGCGGGAAACAATCTCTCAGGCGCAGGTCCAGAGACGGCAGGGCGATGAACAGGCTGAACGCGAGCGCCAACGCGGTTACCACCGGCAGTGCCGCAGCCGTGAGCGGGAGCGGCGGCAGGGCGCGCACCGCGATGACGAGCAGCAGCCAGCCCGCAATCTGGCTCACCAGCGACGCCCGGGCGACCGCGCGGGCATGGGCCTGGGCCAGACACAGCACCCGGACGCATTCCCAGGCGGCGCCCAAAAGCACGACCGGCGCAGTGCAGACCAGGATCGCCACCGCGAGGGCGGTGAGATCGCCGGTCGTGGCGCGCAGCAGAAGCGCGGCGAATTCCGGCGCGCCGCCCGCCAGGCCGCAGGCCAATCCCAGCCCGATGGCCGTGCCTGCCGCGCAAAATGCAGCGCCTGCGGCGGCGGTTTTTTCTTTGCGGACGCGCAGAATGTCGGGAAGCACGACCCGCACGAAACTCTGGCTGAGAAAGGCGCTTCCCGCGCCGAACATTTTTTCCGCAAAACTCGCGAGCGTCACCACGCCGCCGGGAAGGCGGGCGAGAAAGGCCGTCTGCGCTGCCCGGTAGAGCGCCCGCGCCACGGGAACCCCGGCGAATGGCGTCAACCCGCGCAGGACGCCCCAAGCCGTGCGCATCTCCGCAGGCTGCGGCCAGGCTGGGTGGGCGCCTTCCGCGCGCAGGCGCGACCATGCGATCAGTCCGATCAGCGCGAACCCCGCCAGGTGCACGCGGGCCAGCCAGAGTAAATCCACGCCGGGCAGCAGCATGACCGCGCTGAGTCCCAGGGTCAGGAGCAGGAGTCCGAAGGGTTCAACCCAGCTCGCGCCCAGGTCGTAGCAGCCGCAGAGCAGCGGCTGGATGAAGTATTGCAGCAGCATTGCCGGGAGCAGCCAACGCAGCATCGCCACGGTCACCTCCGCGCGCGCCGGATCGAGCTGTGAAGCCAGTAAATGCATCCCCTGCGGCGCAAACCACACGCCCGCGATCACCACCGGCGCCAGGAGCAGGGCCAGCGCCAGTCCCATCGCACCGAGCGCCGCCCGTCCCCGCCCATCGGCCGCCGCGCGCCGGTAATGGCCCTGAAACGCCGGTTGAAATTCGCTCAGCAGCAGAATCCCCAGCACGATGTCGCACGCGGTGTGCGCCAGAAAATAGCCGTCGGAAATGACGCCGAGGCCCGCGCGCCGGGCCAGCAGCATGAAGTTGATGAAGCCGAGGGCGGTGCCCGCGGCATACAGCGCGCCGGCAACCGTGGTGCGTCGAGTGAGCGACAACAATACCTCCGGACCCCGGTTCCCGGAGTCGCGAGCGGAGATTTTAGTGTTTTGTTTCCCGCCCGAGGCGCCCACCGGGCTCATGACCGGGTCTAAGATTACCCGCCATGAATCCCGATGAACGCCCGCGAGTGAGCGTCTTTGGTCTGTCCGTGGACACCATCCCGCTGCGCGCAGCTGCGCGCCAGGCGCTGGCGTGGGCCGCAGGGCATGAATCCCGAGTGATCTGCGCCGCCAACGCGCACATGGTAGTGGAAGCGCGGCGGCAACCTGCGCTGCAAGACGCCGTACAAGCAGCGGATCTCGCCACGGCCGATGGCTGGCCGGTGGCGTGGGTGATGCGCCGATTCGGTAAAGTCCCGCAGCGCCGCGCCAGCGGCCCCGATCTCACCCGTCTGCTGTTCGCCGGCGCCGCCCATTTGAATCTTCCCGTCGGTTTCTATGGCGCGACGACGGAAACCCTCGCCGCATTGCAAGCGGCGGCAATTCACCGTCATCCGCGCCTGCGGATCGTGTTCACGCACGCGCCGCCGTTTCGTCCGTTGACCGCTGAAGAAACGGCGGCTGATGCCGCGCGCATCAATCAGAGCGGCGCGCGCCTGCTTTTCATCGGCCTAGGCTGTCCCAAGCAGGAATTGTGGATGGCGGCCAACCGCGGGAAAATACAGGCGGTGATGCTCGGCGTAGGTGCGGCGTTCGATTTTATCGCGGGGCAAAAAACTCGTGCGCCCCGCTGGATGCGCGCGGCCGGTCTGGAATGGCTGCACCGCCTGCTGAGCGAGCCGGGCCGCTTGTGGCGCCGTTATCTCGTGGATGGCGCAATTTTCACGGGACTTTTTATTGCAGCGGCTTTTCGCGGATCTGCGAAACCCTGAATCGCCATGTTTTTCGCCCTGATCCCCGGTCTTGCGACGCTGGCCGCCTTGTGCCTCTGGCGTATCGTCACGACGGAGGTCGCAGCGGAAGTCGGAGGAAAGCCGGTCGCGAACGCCGGCGCCGACTGGAGAGATGGCGCGCTGGAGGGCGTCGGACTGTGGGCCGTGCTGCTTTTCGGGATGACCGAAGGGCTCGGGGCGGCTGGCCGGTTGGCTGCGCCGGAGCTGTTAATTTGCTGGTCGCTTGCTGCTTGCGGCGCCGGGTGGTTGGCGGCACGCGCGATCCGGCGCGAGGGCTGGCGGCCAATAGGTCTCTTGCAAAAGAGTTGGATAGCAGCAGCAATCGCCTGGCTGCTACTCGCGACCCTGGTGCTCGGCCTGGTTTCGGCCCCCAACAATTACGATGGCATGACCTATCACCTTGCGCGCGTCATGCATTGGTTGCAAAACGGAAATGTGAATTTTTTCCCGACCTCGATTGCACGCCAGGTGCAGTTTACTCCGGGATCGGAATATGTGTTGCTGCATTTGCGCGCGCTCGCCGGATCCGACCGTTATTCTCACATGATGCAATGGGGGGCGTTCGCCGTCTCGCTGCTCGCGGTGTCCCGAATCGGCGATTTGCTGTCGCCTGGCAACGGAGTCCGTGCAGCGCTGGTGGCGGCCACCGTGCCCATGGCGCTGCTGCAAGCCGTCAGCGTGCAAAATGATCTCGCGGTGGCGGCTTTGATCCTGGGGTTCGTCGCCCGCCTGCTCGCTGCGCGGGCGAGGTGGTTATTGCGCGATGATTGCATCATCGGCTTGTTTCTGGGGCTTGCCATCCTGACCAAAACCACCGCCCTGTTTTACGCCTTCCCATTTTTATTATGGCATTGTCTGAGCCGTCTGAGCCAAAAACGCCTGCGCGCGGTGCCCGGCCTGTTGCTGATCGCCGCGCTCGTGATTGCGATCAACGGAGCGCACACCGTCCGGAATTTGCGCGCTTACGGTGCAGTACTTCCCGTTGCGCAGCGCGCGGATGCGGGGGGCACCCGGCTGCAGCTCACACCGGACCGGCATGATTTGCGGACGCTCGCCTCCAATATCGTCCGCTGCACGGCGATAAATTTCTCCTCCCCGTGGGATGGATTCAATGCGGACGTTGAAAACGCGGTCCGGAGGATCCATCAGGTGATCGGAATCTCACCGGACGATCCCGCCACCAGTTGGCTTGAAACCGATGACTGGGGAAGGCACACGACCTTCCTGATCCCGCGATTGCGCGCGGATGAAAATTTTTCGGGAGCCCCCCTGCATGGGTTGCTGCTCGTCGCCGCTCTGATCCTTCTGCTGCTCAAGACGCTGCCGAGCCGGAAGGCATCCGGCGCGCTTTACCCTTATGCGCTGTGCGCGGGCGCCGCGTTCCTGCTGATCTGTCTGCTGCTGCGCTGGCAGCCCTGGCATAACCGGCTGCTGATGCCGCTGGCGCTGCTCTCCGCGCCACTCATCGCCTGGGCGCTCGCCGCCTGGAAACCCGCCGTGAGCAACGGCCTGTTAATCCTGCTGTTCGTCACGGGGAATTATTTCGTCCTGCATCATGAATCGCATCCCCTTCGCGGCGGCGAAAGTGTCTTGCGCACACCCCGTGAGTCGCAATATTTCATCCAGTTCCGCGGATTGGAAAATCCGCTGCGGGCGGCGGCGGAGGTCGTGCGCGGCAATCACTGGCGCTGCGTCGGACTCTTAACCGGCGATAATGCCTATGAATATCCAATTTGGCCGCTTTTATCGGCACCTGAAAGCGCGATACGCCTGATTCACGTGGGCGCCGGCGATGCGGCCTCCGTGAAGCCGCGGGACTGCGCCCCGCAGGCGATCATGGTGGTGGGATTGCACGAGGCAGTCATCCCACCCGGATTCACGCTCGGATCGCCGATCCGGTTTGATCCCGCACCGAATCAGCCCGTGTCTGCCGCGGTTAGCGTTTATCCGGTATTGACCGCTGAGGCAACAACGCCGTCTGCGTCAACAGCCGATTGAGACGCAGAATCCGGGCGCGCGTCAGTCCGGCGGGATGCCGCCGCCACGCCGGGCCATCTTTATCTCTAACGCCGCCTTCACCCTAGGCCATTCTTCCGCGATCAGGCTGAAGAATACCGAGTCGCGCACCCGGCCGCCTTCGTTGACGATATGGCGGCGCATGATGCCCTCCTGCTGCGCGCCCAAGGCGGCGATCGCGCGCCGTGATTTTTCGTTGAGCACATCGGTTTTGAGTTCCACCCGGTTGAGCCCCCAATGTTCGAAGGCATGGCGCAGCATGAGATATTTCGCCTCGGTATTGGCGCCGCTGTTGTGATGCGCCGCCGCAAGCCAGGTCCAACCGATCTCGGCGCGCTTGTGTGCAAATTCGATATTGCCGAAACGAGTCGAGCCGATCACCTCACCCGAAGCGATGAGCACCGTGGCAAATGGCAGCGAGTGGCCCTCCGTCCGCCATTGCAAAGCGGTGTTAAGGGGCCGCAACGAAATAACAGTAGCAAAGATGACTGTCGAGTCGCCCGAATGGCGAGGCGCAAGGAGCGCGCATGCCCGAAGGCATGTAAGCGACGAGCAACGAAGCCAGTCGGGATGAATCGGCGGGCAGACTGCTACTGTAATTTCGTTGCGGCCCCTTAGCGTGCCTGTAGGAAAAGTCGCAGCTGCTCCTTCCACCGCAACCGTCAAAATTCCCGTGTGACGCAGTCGACTGCTGACGCCGCCGCTATCACGCAAAATCTTGAACGCATCCATGCGCGCATCGGCGCCGCCTGTGAAAAAGCGGGCCGGGCCCGGGATTCCGTGCGACTTGTGGCGGTCTCAAAAAAGCAGCCGTTGGCGGCGCTGCGGGCGGCGGCCGCCGCAGGGCAGCTCTGTTTTGGCGAAAATTATGTCCAGGAAGGCGCGCTCAAGGCACAGGCCCTGCTTGAAGGCGGCGTCGCGGTTGAAATTCACCTGATCGGGGCGCTGCAGAAGAACAAGGCGCGGGACGCCGCGCAGTGGTTTTCCGCGATTGACACGGTGGATTCGCCCGAATTGGCTGCGCGATTGAACGGGCAATGCGAGCGATTGGAAAAAAGCCTGCCCGTGCTGCTTGAAATCAATCTGGGCGAAGAACAAAAAGCCGGGTTTGATTTCACCGCGGCCGCCGCGCTGCTCGCCCGCGCAGAAGAATTCCCCCGCTTGCAATTCGAAGGCTTGATGGCGATTCCCCCGCTGCGCGCGGACACGCAGCAATCGCGACAGGATTTTCAGATTCTCGCGGCGGAATTCACAAAATTGCGCGAGCGGTTTGCGGCACCTCCGCCGAACCATTCACTCACCCGACTGTCCATGGGCATGTCGCACGATTTCGAACTGGCCATCGCCTGCGGCGCGACGGAAGTTCGCATCGGCACGGCTATTTTTGGCGCGCGAATATGAATGGTAAACAGGAAAAAGTGATTAGGAAATGGAACCCCTGAGGCAATGCATGCAATCATTTGATTTGATGAGGACCCGCAGGCTTTCACGCCTGCTTCTGGCTCTGGCGTGCACTTGGCCGCTATTATTTTGCGCGCAGGATTCAACCCCGCCGATTGCAGCGCCGAAGGCCACTTTCCCGCTCGAGGTTCAAGAAGCCGCCCCCGGGGAAGTGACAGACGGGATGCTGATCGGTCCCATCACCCTGGAAATCGGACAACTTTACGATAAGCGCATTCCCAAAGAGGCCGGCAAGTTTGGTCGCACCGCCAATCACCTGCACTTTCTCACCCGTGATTCGGTCGTGCGTCAGGAATTGCTTTTCAAGGAAGGCGATCCCTATTCCGAGGAGCGAATTGCGCAGACTGAACGAAATCTTCGTGAAACCGGTCTCTTCATCCGCGTGCGCATTTATACATTGCCGCCGGAAAACGGCCGTGTGCCCATCCTCGTTCGGGTGCAGGATGCTTGGAGTCTGCAGATCAGCGCGGACTTCGGCCGTGCCGGCGGCGTCAACTCTCACAGCTTCGGCCTCAAAGATAACAATGTGCTGGGAACCGGCATCACCATCTCGACTTTTCGCAGCAGCGGTTTCGCGGGCAAGGAAGAGGGCTACGGATTAGGGGCGCGTCGAATCCTCGGCTCACGGGACAATCTGGCCCTGCGTTACACCAAACTCACCGATGGCCGCGACCGGATGTTCAATCTCGAGCAGCCTTTCTTCGCCATTGACAGCCATAACGCGCACCAGTTGTATCTCGAAGAAATGAGTTTCCATTTGCGGATTTATGAGAACGGCGCGGTGAAGCACGAATATCAAACCCGCGTCGTGGACGCCGCCGCCGGGTTCGACTGGCTGGCGCGGCAATCCACCCCGCGCTCGGTTTTGCGGCTGGGCGCGGGCTGGTTTTATTCTGATCGCAGCATTGATTTGCTTCCTGTGGTGCGGCCCGGCGACCTTGAAAATTTACCCGATTCACTCCGCATTGAGGGTCCCTTCATCCGCTTCAACTGGTTGCATGAGGATTTTCGCAAGCGCACCGGCATCCTGCATCCCGGTCGCGATCAGGATTTCAACCTTGGCCTCAACCTGAGCAGCCGCTTCGTCTTCAGCTCGCCCGCATTCGGCGGCGACGATGCGCGCGGACAGATCGAAACCGGTCTGACCTGGGGCTACGAA
>JAYVQF010000074.1:0-2550 GCA_043777195.1 Thermoanaerobaculia bacterium | reverse complement strand
CGAAGCCGCGCGGGCCGGTGCCCGCGAGCTCGTAGCGGCCCTCGCGATCGGTGGCCTTGAAATCCCATCGCCCGTCGCGGCCGGAGGCGGTGACATCGAGCGGCGGTAACTTGAGCGCGCGCACCGCGCCATTTTCCAATTTGAGGGCGGCCAGCAGTTCCCGTCCGCGCAGGCGGATGTGGCCGGTCAGGGTGCCGCCAATGTTCCAGTCGCTCAGCGCCTCGGGCACCAGCGGCGCCAACGGCAACCGGTCGAAATCGCCCTCGACGATCATGCCGGAATATGTCGACGACGGTGCAGCGGCGCGGGCTTCGGCAGGGCTCCGCTCAGCTTTGGCCATGGCGCTCCGGGCGATTTTCAGGAAGGAAAATTTTTCATCCGCAGCTGCAGCGAAGCCGCGCCGCACGGGGTAAACCAGGCGGAGCTGCGACAGGCGTTCAGGCCGGTAGGCGACCGGCGCCCGGGTGATGCCCGGCGGCTTGCGAAAAAACAAGGGGCGCGCGGGCAATGCCGGCCAGACGGCGCTAAGCGGACCGCCCGCGCGCCCGGCAAACCCGCCGCCGCCCAGTTTCATGGTGAGCGGTTCGGCGCGCCACTCGCGCGCGTTCACCCACAAAGCGCTTTCCAGGCTGGCCGGCTGCCCGCCCACTTTCCCTTCGCCTACCAGCTTGCCGGTGAAGCGGGGTGCATGCGGATCAACTTCTCCGGTGAGACTGGCGCGGGTCAACTCGAAATTGAGCGGCCAGCGCCCCTGCGCCAGCGCCCGGGTAAGTTCGAATGCCGCCCCCTGCAATTCCCCGTGCACGGCGTAGCGCGCACCCGACGGCTCAATTTTCAGCGCGCCCGCCGGGCCGCGCAGATCGGCGCGAATGACGGGCGTGGCGTCGCGCGTCATTAGTGAGAGCGGTCCGGAAAGGAGCAAGCGCCCGCGATAGGACAGCGCAAGATTGGCGTCGCCGCTGAGTGCAACCCCGTCGCGGTTGGCATCCGCCAGCAACTTCCCGCTGAACCGCGCCGAAGTTCCGGGCGGGGCATCCGGGAGCAGCGCCGTCAATTCATACCCCGCGCTGCGCAGCTCGACATGCGCCGCCAGGGGTTGCGCGCTGCCGTGGGCGGTTATCTCCACCCCGCCGCCTGGCAGTTGCGCCCGCGCCGAAGTCAGTTTCCATTGACCGCCGTCCACTGTTCCGTACGCGGTCACCGCGCGCGCCTGCCGGCCGAAACCGCGCAGCAGAGGCGACTCCAGCGACCACCGCACCGCCATGGTGGCCGGATCAACCCGAATCGTGGCATCAATCTGCAAGGCCCCCGTGGCCTTTTCCGTGAGGGTCTGCAGGGGCAGGTGGCCCTGGAGATGACCCTCGACGCGCCAGGGGTTTTCCTGCAATTCCCCGGCGCCCGCGAATTCCACATCCGGGCTGCTCACGGCCAGCGTCCACGGCGCGCGCCGCCCTTCGCCCAGGCGGGCATGCACGGCAATGGCCGAGAGCCCCCGAAAATAATCTTGGGTGCGAAGTTTGAGCTCCCCGTCCAGCGCGCCGCGGGGTAGGCCGCCGGCGAAACTGCCCTCGTAGCGGACGATGGCCAATTCGCCGTAATCCGTGGGCAGCCCGGAAAAGCTCAATCGTTCAACCGCCAGCCGGTCAATCGCGAACCGGGTGACGCCGCCGCTGCGTGAGACCGGGCGCGGCGCCGCGAGATTGACATGCACGCCGCTGGCCAGCGCGCTTTGCAAATGCGGCCCGGTCAGCAGCCCTTTCCAGTCCCATGAAACTTCAATCCGCTCGACGCTCACGAAATCGCCGACCCGCAGTCCGCCCAGCACCAGTCGGCGGGAAAAAAGAGCCGGTTCAATGGTTGCCGCGCTCACCGGCAGACCGATCTGGCGGCCGGCATAGGACAGCCCCGCGCGCACCACAAACTGCTGCCCGCGCTGCGTGGAAAGCGGAATCAGCAGAATCGCGAAGAGAATCGCAACGGAAAATGCGATCCACAGCGTCACTCGGCGCAGGCGGCGCATTGCGGGAAAGTTTAACGGCGGCGCAGGCGGAAACTTCCTCGGATTATTCCCACGGATCGATCAGAGGGGCGTGGGCTTCTGCCCCTTCGTAATTCGTAATTAATAATTCGTAATTTTTCAGGTCAATCAACTCCCCATCGGCCTCAATTCCCCATCGGCAAAGAAATCCGGTAAAAACCCCGCCCGCGCTGAACCACCAGCGAGACCGCGTCCTGACCCAGCGCGCCGGCGAGGACCCGCTTCAATGCGGCGGCATCGGGCGTGGGTTGGCCGTTGATTTTGTGGATGAGATCGCCTGCGGCCAGGCCGGTTTCGGCCGCCGGGGTCTCGCGGCCGACCGAGCGGATCACCGCCGCCCCCTCGCCGTCGCCCACTTTGAGGCCGAGCAGTTCATAGAGCAGCCCGTCCTCCACCGCCTTGGGCGCCGCGGCCGCGCGGATTACGCCTTTCGCGGTGCTGCCCCGCCGCAAATATTCAATCGCGGCGTTCTCGCCGGGCGACAGCGCCGCCAGCGCGGTGTCGTAATCTGC
>JAYVQF010000073.1:0-2551 GCA_043777195.1 Thermoanaerobaculia bacterium | reverse complement strand
GAAGCCAATCTCATGTCGCCGATCGCGATGGAGAAGGGGCTCAAGTTCGCGATCCGCGAAGGCGGCCGCACCATCGGCGCCGGCACCGTCGCCGAGATTTTAGGTTAATCATTTCAATTTCATTCATTCAAGGCAGCTTAAACATATTCATACCAGCTATCAGGGTTCAGTCCTTAAGCGCGCAAGGCAAATATTCGACGCGCTGACCGGCGGGCCCCCGAGGCGATACACATGCAGAAACAGAGAATCAGAATCAAACTCCGCGCCTACGACTTCCGCATACTCGACAAGAGTACGCAGGCGATCGTGGACACCGCCAAGCGCACCGGCGCCGATGTGAACGGCCCCATGCCGTTGCCCACGGCGATCCGGCGTTACACGGTGCTCCGCTCGCCCCATGTGGACAAGAAGTCGCGCGAGCAATTCGAAGTGCGTACCCACAAGCGCATGCTCGACATTCTCAATCCCACCCCGATGACCATGGATGCGCTTAAAAAGCTCAACCTGCCGGCGGGCGTGGATGTGGAAATCAAGGCGGTCGCCGCAAGGTGACGAATTCAGGATATGCACGCCCGGTCGTTATTACGACCTCCGGTGCGCGCCGCTGTCCAGGTGAATCCAGATGATCAAAAGCATCATTGGTAAAAAAGAAGGGATGACCCAATACTTCTCCGCCGACGGCCAGTCCGTCCCGGTGACGGTCGTCACTGCGGGTCCGTGTGTGGTCTCGGCCAAGAAGACCGTCGCCCATGACGGCTACGACGCCGTACAGATCGCGCTCAACGCTCCGCGCTCCAAACGCTCCACCAACAAGCCGGTCATCGGCCATTTCAAGAAGGCCGGACTGGAACCGATGGCGGCGCTGCGCGAGATTCGCGGTAATTACGACGATGCAGTCGGCGCGGTCATCACCGTCACCAACTTCACGGTCGGCGAAAAAGTGGACATCATCGGCGTCAGCAAGGGCCACGGATTCCAGGGCTCGGTCAAGCGCCATCATTTCGCGGGCGGCGCCGGTTCGCACGGTTCCATGCACAACCGCCAGCCCGGTTCGATCGGTTCCAACACCTTCCCTGGCCGCGTCATCAAGGGCAAAAAGCTTCCCGGCCACATGGGCGACCATCGCATCACGGTGAAGAACCTGCGGGTCGTCGCGGTGGATGCGGAAAAAAATCTGCTCCTGATCAAGGGCTCCATCCCCGGCGCGCCCGGCGCGCTGCTGATCATCAAGCTGGCCAAATCCCTCGGCGGGCCGCTCTAAACCCTTGGGCTGAGGCTCTTAGGTTCAGGAAAACTATCATGGCAAAAATCGCAATTCATAATCTTAAAAACGAAAAGGTCGGCGAGGTTGAAATCTCGGCCCTCCTCGGCGAGCAGCCCAAGAACACGGTGCTGCTGCATGAGGCGGTCGTGCATTTTCTCGCCTGCAAACGCTCCGGCACCGCCGCCACCAAGACCCGCGGCGATGTTTCCGGCGGTGGCAAGAAGCCCTGGAAACAGAAGGGCACCGGCCGCGCCCGTCACGGTTCCAACCGCTCGCCGATCTGGCGCCACGGCGGCACCACCCACGGCCCGCAGCCGCGCGACTACGGTTACGCCTTTTCCAAGGCCAAGCGCAACCTGGCGCTGCGCACTTCTATCAGTTCCAAGATACGGGACGGGAAAATGCTGGTGCTCGAGAATTTCCAGCTGGCTGCGGCGAAGACCAAGGAAGTCGCCGCAATCCGCGAACGCTTCGGCTGGAAGAATGCTCTGATCGTGGACGCCGGCAATGCCATCCTCGGTCGCGCTTCGGCGAACCTCAAATCCATCAAGGCCATTCGCCCCGAAGAAATCAATGTTTACGATGTCCTCAAATATGACCGCCTAGTCGTCACGGTCGGCGGCCTCAAGAAAATCGAGGAGGTCTTCGCATCATGAGTCGCTCCCCCGGTAACGCCATCCACGACATTCTCCGCCGCCCGGTGCTGACCGAAAAGTCCACCGACCTGAAGGGCAAGCTCGGCATTCTCTGCTTCGAGGTCCCGACCAACGCCCACAAGGCCGATGTGAAATCCGCGTTCGAAAAAATTTTCGCGCGCAAGGTCGCCGGCGTCCGCTTCATCAATGTGCTGGGCCGCACCCGCAAGGTCGGCAAGTACGAAGGCAAGCGCGCGGACTGGAAGAAAGCCTACATCACCCTCAAGTCGGGCGAAAAGCCCCTTGAATACCACGAGGGGTTCTAAGCCATGGCTTTGAAGACCTACCGCCCCACCACCTCCGGCATGCGCCACCGCACCGGCCTGACCTTCAGTGAAATCACGAAGAGCAAGCCGGAAAAAGCCCTGACCACGCACAAAATGCGGGGCCGCGGCGCGGGCCGCAACAACCTCGGCCGGGTCACCGTCCGCTGGCGCGGCGGCGGCCACAAACGCCAATACCGCCTGATTGATTACAAGCGCGACAAGCACGGCATTCCGGGCACGGTCTTCTCGATTGAGTATGACCCCAACCGCACCGCGCGCATCGCCCTGATCAACTACGCAGACGGCGAAAAACGCTACATCCTCGC
>JAYVQF010000072.1:0-2554 GCA_043777195.1 Thermoanaerobaculia bacterium | reverse complement strand
AATAACTGCGTAAAAACCGTCGTGGGCGCTGCGACGCACAGCAGCAGAACAATGATTTGGCGGATGAGTGTTGGGGATGACATGAGCTTCTCCGGAAGACGCAGCGATTCATTATGCAGCATGGCAAGACCCATCGCTCATTCCCTGGCCAGATTGTGCCGACTGGGTTCGCCAAAGTCAAGAGACCCGGAACATGATCCAGATCACACCCCGGGGGCGTTATTCTCACCTCATGCCCCGCCCGCCCGCCCCCGCTGAGCGCCTGCGGCGCGATGCCGCACTGCGACGGCGGATCGACCAGCTGAACGCGGCCGCCGGACGGCGGATGGATGACGATCTCGCAGCGGGACTGCGGGACGCCGAAGAAGCCCAGCGTCTGGCCACCATCACCGCATACCCGAAAGGACTGGCAGACAGCCTGTTTCAGCAGATGCACGGTCACATCCAGACCGGCTCTTTCCCCGCCGCCGCCTCCTGCGGACGCAGGGCGCTGGCGCTTTACCGCGAACAGGGCGATCGGGCCGCGGAAGGACAGACGCTCTACAAAATCTCCCTGGTCTTCACCCATGCCGGCAACTACCCGAGCGCGGAGCTGTTCGCCGGAAAAACCGCGCGGATGGCCGCCGCCATCGGTAATCCCGCGCTGCGCATCCGCGCGCTGCGCCAGGCGGGCGTGGTGCAATACCTGCGCGGGCGCCATGACGCCGCCACCCGCACCTTCGAATCCGCCTTGCAGGAAGCGGCGCTGGCAGGCGAGCCGGACCTGGCGGCCATGCTGCGCATGAATCTGGGCATTCAGCACACCGCCGCAGGGCGCTGGGAAATGGCGCGCGGCTATTTGCAGGAAAGTCTCGATTATTTCTCCACCGCCGGCAACAAGATGTGGGAAGCCACGGTGCTGAGTAACCTCGGTGTGCTCTTTCAAAAACAGCATCGTCACCGCGAGGCAGCGGCGGAATTCATGCGCTGTTTGCGGCTCAGCCGTGCCACCGGCTACACGCGGATGCGCATCCAGGCTCTGATCAACCTCGGCGACGCCCTGCCGCCGCTGGGGGATTTCGCCCGTGCCGACCGGCTGCTCGCGCAGGCGGAAAAGCTCGCGGCGCGCAGCGGGGAAAAACGCAGCCTGGCTTATGCGCTCGAATCGCGCGGCCGCCTGGAAACCGCGCGGCGGAAGCCCGGAGCGGCAAAAGCCACGATGGCGCGCGCCTTGGAAATCGCCCGGGCCATCGGCGAAACCGACCTGATCAAATTACTGACCGAGAAAACCGGCGTGGGCGGTTGAGCCGCCACGCACCGGTCATTCATCCTTCAACCTTCAACCTTCATCCTTATCAACACTCACTCCACCGTCCAGAAATAACTCTGAGCGGTCGAGACGGCGCTGGTGTTGGTGTATGCGCCGCCTGTGCCGCCGTTGTATTGTTCGAGATACACACTGAATGCGCTGTTCTGCGCCCGGTACAGGCGCGCCGGAGCCGAGGCGGTGCAGGCTGCGCATGTCCAGGTGAGATTCGCATTGCCCGTCGCCTTTGCCAGACGCAGTGAATTACCCGGTAGATTACCCCTGCGCCGTGAAGTAGGCCTGGGTACCGTGCGAATCAATCGCCTCGGACAGCCGTGTGAGGGCGTGCATGTAGGCGGCGGTGCGCATGTCCACTTTTTTGTTCTGGTGCAGCGCGTGGATTTTTTTGTATTCCGGCACCAGCCGTTTTTCCAGCTTCTGGTGCACTTCTTCTTCCGGCCAGTAGTAGCCCTGGCGGTTCTGCACCCACTCGAAATAGGAGACGGTGACGCCGCCGGCATTGGCGAGAATGTCGGGGATGATGTAGATGCCCTTCTTCTCGAGAATAGCGTCGGCGTCGGGGGTGACCGGACCGTTCGCCAGTTCGATGATGTTGCGGGCGTTGATGCGCGCGGCGTTTTCCACGGTGATGACATTCTCCAGCGCCGACGGCACCAGCAGTTCGACATCCAATTCGAGCAGTTGCGCGTTGGTGATTTTGTCGTATTTCTTGAGGTCTGTGACGCTTCCCGTGGTGTATACGCCGTCATTCACGGTGATCTTTTCTTTCTGCGCCCACAGCTCGGCAGGATCGAAGCCCTTGGGATTGATGATCCCCCCCTTGCTGTCGGAGACGGCAACAATCTTGTAACCCGCCTGGTGCGCGAGCTGGGCAAAATGGTGGCCGGCGTTGCCGTAGCCCTGGATGGCGATGCGGGTTTCGGCAGGCTTGAGGCCGAGCGTGACCGCCGCCTCGCGCAGCAGGTAGAAACCGCCGCGGCCGGTGGCATCGGCGCGCCCCAAAGATCCGCCGGTGGCGAGCGGCTTTCCCGTGATGACGCCCGGCGTGTATTTGCCCGTCAGGATGCCGTATTCATCCGCCATCCAGCCCATGATCCGCTCATTGGTATAGACATCGGGGGCGGGAATATCCCGATCCTGGCCGATGAGGCGGGCGATGGCGCGGATATAAGCGCGGCTCAGCCTTTCCAGCTCCAAGCGGGAGAGCTTTTTAGGATCAACGATCACGCCGCCCTTACCGCCGCCGTA
>JAYVQF010000071.1:0-9940 GCA_043777195.1 Thermoanaerobaculia bacterium | reverse complement strand
CGTCGCCGTCCACGGTGACGAGACGGCCCTGCGCGGCATAATATTCAATCATCGGCAGCGTCTCCGCGCGGTATGTATCCAGCCGGGTTTTCAGGGTTTCCGGCCTGTCATCTTCGCGTTGAAAGAGTTCGCCACCGCAATCGTCGCAGCGCCCCGCCATTTTGGGCGGTTTGGACTTGGAATTATACACTTTTTTGCATACTTTGCAATTCAGACGGCTGGTGATTCGCTCGAAAAGCAGCGTTTCATCCACTTTGATGTTGACGCAAACGGTTTTTCCCGTGCGCGCCGCCAGAATGCGATCCAGTGTCTCGGCCTGCGCCCGGTTGCGCGGGTATCCGTCAAATATCACCGGCTTACCGGCGAGGAGATTGAGTGCCTGGATCAGCAGCGTTTCGACGATGGAATCAGGAACCAGTTTTCCGGCCGCCTGTATCGCCTTCATCTCCGCGGCCAGCGGGCTGCCGGCCGAGATCTCCGCGCGGATCAGGTCGCCGGTGGAAATGTGGGCGAATCCGAGCCGGCTCTTGAGGAGTTCGGCTTGGGTGCCCTTGCCGGCGCCGGGGGCGCCGAGCAGAATGACGCTCAGGCCGGAATTTTCGGAAACTGCCATCGCTGATTACGGGGCGGGAATTAGCGCGCGGCCATGCGGCCGATGGCGCGGCCCTTGCCCAGAAAGCCGTCATAGCGGCGCATGTTGAGGTGCGACTCAAGCTGTTGCAGGAAATCCATGGCCACGCCGATGACGATCAGCAGCGAGGTGCCGCCGAAGGTGATGGAGCGCGCGGCGCCGCCGTTGACCAGACCGTTGAGAATCCAGTCGAAATGGGTGCGCTGCAGGAAGCTTTCGATATTGGCGCCGACGATCGGCAGGTTCTGCAGATGGATGCCATCCACAAAGATGATCGGCATCACGGCGATGGTGACGAGATAGATGGCGCCAACAAACAACAGTTTTTTGAGAATGGAATCGAGGTAATCGGCGGTCGCCTTGCCGGGCCGGATGCCGGGAATGTTGGTGCCGCTGCGCTTGAGATCGTTCGCGATTTTTTCTGAATCCATCACCACGGAGGTGTAGAAATAGGTGAAGAAGAAAATGCAAAGCGCATAGAAGAGCAAATAAATGGGCGAGCCGTAGCTGATGGAAGTAGTGATGTTTTTCACCATTTCCTTGATGGTCGGATTGCCGGAATCTTTCAACCAGCCGATGCTCAGGATCAGCGTCGGGATCATCATCAGCGAGGAGGCGAAGATGACCGGAATGACGCCGGGAGGATTGAGCTTGATGGGGAAGTAGGTGGACTGCGAGGCGGTCATGCCGCGCACCCGGCGGGCCACCTGCATGGGCACCCGGCGCTCCGCTTTCTCGATGAAGATGATGCCGAAAATGATGGCGACCATCAGGATTGCGACGATGACCAGCTTCGGCCAGGAAAGGCCGCCGCCGGTGCCGGCAGTGGACAGCAGCTTGTGCACATTGGGCACGAAATTGGCGACGATACCCGCAAAGATGATGAGCGAGATGCCGTTGCCCAGGCCCCGTTCAGTGATCTGCTCGCCGATCCACATGGTGAACATGGTGCCGGTGACCAGCGCGGTAACGACCAGGAAGTGGTAGAGAAAATGCTGCGAGGTCGTGGTGCCTTCTCCAACCAGCATCTTGCTGCCAATCACATTCATGAAGGTGAAAGACAGTCCCAATCCCTGAATAGCGGCGAAAATAATGGTGGCCCAGCGTTCATACTGGTGAATCTTCTGGCGGCCCGTTTCTCCCTCTTTCGCCAATTTTTCCAGCGCCGGCACCACGAATTGCAGAATCTGGAAGACGATCGAGGCGGAAATATAGGGCATGATGCCCAGAGCAAAGACCGACAATTTTCGGAAATTACCGCCCGAGATGAGATTGAAAAAATTGAAGACTTCGTTGTTGCCGAGCTGGCCGAGCAACGATTCGTCAATGCCGGGGGTGATGACCAGCGATCCCAGTCGATAGACCGCGAGCAGGCCGAGCGTCCACAACAGCCGCTTGCGCAGCTCGGGGATGGACCAGATGTTCTTGCAGGTGTCGAGGATCCGGTTGAGCAACGGGCTTCTCCCCCGCCCGCGCCATCCGGAAAATTTCAGCTCAAGGCTGCTTCCGGACAGGCGGGTGGATTACTTGGCGAGTTTGGCTTTGGCCTTGGTCTTGGCTTGTTTAGCGGTTTTTTTGGTCGCGCCGGGTTTGCGCGGGGCGGTGGCGCCCTTCTTCATGAATTTCTGCTTGGCGGCGGGCTGAGCGATCAGTTCGACGGTGCCGCCCGCCTTGATGATGGCTTCCCGGGCGGAGGCAGAGACGGCATTGGCCGTGATGGTGATGGCATGGCCGATCTCACCGTCGCCCAGCACCTTGAGGCCATTGGCGCCGAGCTGCGCAATGCAGCCTTTTTCCAGCAGGATCGCCGGGGTGATCTTGCTGCCCGCGCTGAACTTGGCGAGCGTGGAGAGATTCACCACCGCGAAGTCTTTCTTAAAGATGTTGGTGAATCCGCGCTTTCCGATTTTACGGAAGAGCGGCATCTGCCCGCCTTCAAAACCGGGGCGAAAGCTGACGCCGGAGCGGGAGCCCTGGCCCTTTTCACCGCGGCAAGAGGTTTTGCCGTGGCCGGAGCCGGGGCCGCAGCCCTTGCGCTTGTTGCGCTTGTTGGAGCCGAAGGCGGGTTTGAGCGTGTTCAACATGGGGGGATCCGTAGAAAAACGATGTGTGATGAACGAGGAGCGAGGAGCGAGGAGCGAAAAACGAGGAGCGTGGATTATTCGACCGGTTCGACGGTGACGAGATGCGAAACTTTGGCGATCATGCCCAGAACCGATCTGTGATCGGGCAGGATGTTGCTGTCCATGCGCTTGCGCAGACCGAGGCCGCGCAGCACGAGCAGCATGTCCTGGCGCTTGCCGGCCCAGCCGCTGGTCATCGTCACCTTGAGCTTCTTGCCCGCGGTGGGGGTGCGGCTGGTGATGATCAGGGTTTCAGTGGCGCGCGCGGTATCGGCGCTTTTTCCGGTTTTGGGATTTGCGTGGCGGGAGGGGCTCATGAGGATGCTCCGATTTCGTCCGGCGTCTTGCCGCGGCGTTCGGCCACGGAATTCAACGACATGATGTTTTCCAGCGCATCGAATGTGGCGCGGATGACATTCTGCGGATTGCTGGTGCCGAGCGATTTGGTGAGGATGTTGTGGACACCGGCCAGTTCCATGACCGCGCGGACGGCGGCGCCGGCGATCACGCCGGTGCCTTCCGACGCGGGCTTGATCACGACTTGACCGGCGCCGTGGCGGCCGATGGTTTCGTGCGGCAGCGTGGATCCCGCCCGCTCAACGCGAATGAGATTGCGCTTGGCCGCCTCGACGGCCTTGGCGATGGCGAGCGAAACTTCGCGCGCCTTGCCCTGGCCGAAGCCGACGATGCCGTCGCTGTTGCCCACCACGACCAGCGCGGCGAAACGGAAGGTCTTGCCGCCCTTGGTCACCTTGGTGACGCGGTTGATGGCGACGACTTCTTCCTTGAGATCAATGCCGGCCGAGTTGATGATTTCTTTGCGTTTCATATGGAAAGTCCTGTAAAAATAAACCCTGTAAAAAAGAGACCTGCGTAACTAAAAAAAGGCGCCGGCCTTAGAACTTCAGGCCGCCCTCGCGGGCGCCGTCTGCCACCGCTTTGACCCGGCCGTGATAGAGATAGCCGGAGCGGTCGAACACTACGGTCTCGACGCCCTTGGCCTTGAGCCGGGAGGCGATTTCCTTGCCGAGCGCAGTCGCGCGTTCTTTGGCTGCGAGGCCGAAGATCGCTTTTTCGCGGGTGGTGGCGGCCGCCAGGGTGTTGCCCTTAAGGTCGTCGATCGCCTGCACGGTGATGTAGTTGAGGGATTTGTAGATCGCCAGGCGCGGCTTGACAGCCGTTCCGCTCATTTTTTTGCGGATGCGGATTTTTTTCCAGAGTCGGCGGTCTTGGCGGGTTTTTAACTTGGGCATGGGAGGTTCCTCCGGTTGAGGCGGGGCGGATGGCGGCGGTTGCTTTGCAAACCACACACCGCGCCGGGCCACCGGTGATGTTTACTTGGTTCCGGTCTTGCCGACCTTGATGCGCAGTTTGACGCCGACATAACGGACGCCTTTCTGCTTGTACGAATCGGGTTTTTTGAGATGATGCATGTCCGCCGCGACCTGGCCGACCTGCTGCTTGTCGGCACCGGTCACCACGATTTTGGTCTGCTTTTCAATTTCCACCTTGATGCCCTCGGGCACGGGGAAAGTGATGGCGTGCGAATAACCGATGTTGAAGACCACGCTGCGCCCTTCCAGGGTGGCGCGGTAGCCGACGCCGAATACTTCGAGTTCTTTTTTGTATTCGTTGACCACGCCGTTCACCGCGTTGGCCAGCAGCATGCGGCACAGGCCGTGCTTGGCCTTGATGGCGGCGGTGTCATTGGCGCGGCTGATGAGGGCGGTCTCGCCTTCAACTTTGAGGGTCAGCCCGTCAAGGATCGGTGTGGCGACCTTGCCTTTGGGGCCTTCCACGGTGATGATGCCGCCCTTCTGGGTGAGCTTCACCTTGGCGGGAATTGCGATGGGACGATTGCCGAGACGGGACATGGGGTATACCTCTTGTGGCCTATGGCTACTTGTGGCCTATGGCTACTTGCGACTAGTTAGTTTGACGGTGCGTGACGAACGCGCCTACCAGACCTTGCAGAGCAGCTCGCCGCCGACACCGGCTTTGCGCGCCTGGGCGCCGGTCATGACGCCTTTGGAGGTGGAGAGAATCGTGATGCCGAGGCCCTGATAAATCTTGGGAATCGCATCGCGGCCGGCATAACGGCGCAGACCGCTGCGCGAGACGCGCTGCAGATCGCGGATTGCGTTGTCGCCGCGGTTGCCGGTCTTGAGCGTCAGCACCAGCTTGCTCTGGGGCGCCTGCTCGACGGACTTCCAGCTCTCGATGTAGCCTTCCTCAAGCAGGATGCGCGACAGTTCCGCGAGCATGCGGCTCTGCGGAATGGACACTTCCTTCTTGCGCGCCTTGATGGCGTTGCGGACGCGGGTCAGAAAATCGGCAATGGGATCGGTGACAGGCATGAATTCCTCGGGAATATGAAAAAACGATGTGAGAGCGGATTACTCGTGGCCTATGGCTACTCGTGGCCTATGGCTACCAGGACGCTTTGCGCACGCCCGGCAGTTCACCATCCAGAGCGAGCGAACGGAAGCACAGGCGGCACAACTCGAAATCGCCGATGTAGGCGCGGCCGCGGCCGCACAGCTTGCAGCGATTGCGCTGGCGCACCGCGAATTTCGGAGTGCGGGCCATTTTAGCGAAGGTCTTTTTACGGGCCATGAGAGGTTCCTCGACAGTTCAGATGCGATGCTGATGAATTAGGCGGCCGCGCCGATTTTGCGGAAGGGCATGCCAAAGCGGGTCAGGAGTTCACGCCCTTCGGCGTCCGTCTTGGCACTGGTCACGAACGAGATGTTCATGCCCAGGGGTTTGGTGATCATGTTGTAGTCCACTTCCGGGAAGATGAGCGGATCGCGCAACCCCATGGTGAAATTGCCGCGGCCGTCAAAGCCGTTGGGGTCGATGCCCGAGAAGTCGCGCACGCGGGGCAGCGAGAGATTGATGAAGCGGTCCATGAATTCGTACATGCGCGGGCCGCGCAGGGTGACGCTCAGGCCGATGATGACATTCTCGCGCAGCTTGAAGTTGGCGATGGATTTTTTGCTGCGGCGCTGCGCCGGCTTTTGCCCGGTGATCATGGTAATCACATAGAGCGCCTCTTCCAGCACCTTGACATCGGACTTGGCTTCGCCGATGCCCATGTTGATGGAGATCTTCTCGACGCGCGGCACCGCCATGATGTTGGGATACTTCTTGTCCTTCTGCAGCCCGGGAGCGATCTGCTCGTTATAACTTTTGCGCAGGCGGGGGACATAGCCTTTCGGCGTGGGCGCGGCTTCGCCGACCAGCGAGGGGCCCTTGGCGGCCTTGCTGGATTTGGCGGCCTTGGCGGCCTTGCCTTCTTTTTCTTTCTCGGCCTTTTCAGCCGCGGAGGGGGTTTTTTTCTCGTCAGCCATGACAGTGATTCCTTATTGAGCGATGTTTCGGCTTAGACTTCTGCTTAAGCCAGGGTCTTTTCGCACTTGCGGCAAATGCGCAGGCTACCCTTGTCGGTGATCTTGCGGCCCACACGCGCGGGCTTTTTGCAGGCGGGGCACCACGGGGCCAAACGCGACAGCGGGATCGGCGCTTCCTGTTCGATGATGCCGCCGGTAACCTTCATCTGCGGGTTCTGCTTGGTGTGCTTTTTATGCAGGTTGAGCCCTTCAAGCTTGGCGGTGCGGTCTTTGCTGTTGACCGACAGCACCTTGGCCTGCTTGCCGGCGTCTTTGCCGCCCAGCACCACGGCGGTGTCGTTTTTCTTGATATGCAGTTTCATGGGAAATTCCTGGTCGTGGATCTTGGTTGAGGACAGCGCGCCTAAATGACTTCCGGCGCGAGCGAGATGATCTTCATGAATTTTTTCTCGCGCAGTTCGCGGGCCACCGGTCCGAAAACGCGGGTGCCGACCGGCTCGCCTTTTTCATCGATGATGACCGCGGCGTTGTCGTCGAAGCGGATGTAGCTGCCGTCGCGGCGGCGCAGTTCCTTGCGGGTGCGCACGATGACGGCCTTGACCTTCTTGCCCTTGGTCACGGTGCCGTCGGGCAGCGCAACTTTCACCGAGGCGGAGATGACATCGCCGATCAGCCCGAAACGGCCGGCGCTGCCCCCCTGCACGGTGATGCAGAAGATTTTCTTGGCGCCGGAATTATCGGCGACATCGAGAATGGTGCCCATCTGAATCATGGCGGGTTATCCTTAATTGAAAAACGAAAGCGATTAAAAAGTCTTGCGCGGCAGGCTTACTTGGCTTTGGTGACGATGCGCACGAGTTCCCAGCGCTTGCGCGCTGAGAGCGGGCGGGTTTCGCGGATTTCCACCACATCGCCCACGCCGCAGGCGGATTTTCCGTCATGCACGAGGAATTTGACGGAACGACGCTGCACCTTGCCGATCTGGGAGTGCGCGAAGCTGCGCTCGACCTTCACGGTGACGGTTTT
Organism: Thermoanaerobaculia bacterium; assembly: GCA_043777195.1. Taxonomy (GTDB): domain Bacteria; phylum Acidobacteriota; class UBA4820; order JAYVQF01; family JAYVQF01; genus JAYVQF01. Next base: position 2,807 of record JAYVQF010000071.1, on the reverse strand, counting down.
CTGCATCTTGGCGGCGACGACCATGCCGGTTTCAATTCGGCGGGCGCCGCGCTCGGTGGCGGATGGGGTGGGAGTCGTTTCAGTCATGACAAGGTTTCCTGGGCGAATGGGTGCGTAATGAAAGTAAATAAATGGTCGGCATGGATCGGGTTATTTTTTCTTGGCGATTTTTTTCTTGGCTGCGCCTTTTTTTGCGGTTTTGGCGGGCTTTGCGGCCTTGGGCTTGGCGGCTTTCGCGGCCTTGGCCTTGGCTTTGTGCGGGGCGGGCTTGTGACCGGCCTTTTTAGCCGGCTTGGCGCCCTTGCGCACGCCCTTGCCCTTGGCGGCTTTAACGACTTTTTTCTTGGCCGGGGCCTTGACTGCCGCCGACGCGGAGGCCGGCTTTTCTGCGGCCGCATGCTTGTGGGCGCCAAGATCATGGGTCGCGAGTTTTTCACCCATGACCGTGAGCAGGCGGGCCCGCTGGCGGCGCAGCTCGCGGATCATGTGGGTTTTTTCCACCTGGCCGATCGCGTGCTGGAGGCGCAGTTTCATCTGCGCTTCCTTCAGCTGGAGATTCGCGGCCTGCAGCTCGGCCATGGAATGGTCGCGCAGCTTGCTGGAATCATTGAGGGTTTCGGGCTTGAACATGGGACGAAGTTCCTAATAAAAAAAACAGTCTAGAATTCCTGATCAACGCGGCGAACAAAACGGGTGGGGATGGGCAGCTTGGAATTGCACAGCACCATCGCCGCGCGCGCGATATCTTCGGTGACGCCGCCGATCTCAAACATCATGCGGCCGGGCTGTACCACGCAGACCCATTCCTCGACCCCGCCCTTGCCGCTGCCCATGCGGGTTTCCAGCGGTTTCTTGGTGATGGGTTTGTCGGGGAAGACGCGGATGAAAATCTTGCCGCCCTTTTTCAGGGTGCGCGAGATCGCGACGCGGCCGGCTTCGATCTGCCGCGCGGTGATCCACGCGGGTTCCATCGCCATCAGACCGAAATCGCCATAGCTGACGCGGTTGCCGCGACCGGCGACGCCTTTGCGGCGGCCGCGCTGCTGCTTGCGGTATTTGACTCGCTTGGGACTGAGCATGGAGGTTTACCTGAGAATGAAGTTAAGTGAACCGGGGGTTTGAAATGCGGGCGAATCAGGCGCGGGACAGTTCGCGCGACTCGGGAGCGAAGGATTCGCCCTTGTAGAGCTGCACCTTGATGCCGATGACGCCCCAGGTGGTGTAGGCCTGGGCGAAACCGTAATCAATGTCGGAGCGCAGAGTGTGCAGCGGCAGGCGGCCCACGAGGTACCATTCAGAGCGGGCGATTTCGGCGCCGTTGAGGCGGCCGGCGACGCGCACCTTGATGCCCTGGGCGCCGAAGCGCATGGCCTGCTCGATGGAGCGCTTCATGGCACGGCGGAAGGCGATGCGGCGCTCGAGCTGGCCGGCGATGTTTTCGGCGATGAGCTGGGCGTCCACTTCAGGGCGGTTGATCTCTTCGATCTCGACCTTGACTTCGCGGCCATAGCGCGCGCGCAAAGCCGTGCGCAGCTTTTCGATCTCCGCGCCCTTCTTGCCGATCACCTGGCCCGGTTTGGCGGTGTGAATGAGGACGGTGAAGGATTCGCCCTTGCGTTCGATCTCAATTTTTGAGACCGACGCCTGCGCGAAATCTTTTTTGAGCTTGCGGCGCAGCTTGAGGTCCTCGTGCAGCAGGCGCGCGTAGTCGCGGCCGCCGAACCAGCGGGACTTCCAGCCTTTGTTGAAGCCGATGCGGAATCCGTAAGGATGTACTTTCTGGCCCACGATAATGCTCCTGGAAGTTTAGCGGCCCGCCCGGGCGTCAAGTTCAATGGTGATGTGCGACTGGCGGCGCACGATGCGGACGCCGCGCCCCTGGGCGCGGGCATGGAAACGCTTGCGCTGCGCCAGCGAGGCGCCGTCGGCGAAAGTGCGGCTGACATAGAGGGCGTCGGCATCGGCCGGATTCTCATCCCGGTTGACCGCGTTGGCGATCGCCGATTTGAGCAGCTTCTCGATGTCGCGCGCCGATTTCTTGCGGGTGACCGAAAGAATGGCCAGGGCCTCGCCGACCTTCTTGCCGCGAATGAGGTCGAGAACCAGCCGGGCCTTCTGGGCCGAGGAATTGACATACTGTCCGTGTGCGCTGGATTGCATGGCGATGGGCTCCACTTGAATGGCTACGGAAAATTACTTGTGGCCTACGGCTATTTCTTGCCCGGCGCGGCGGGGGCTGCGGCCGGGGTGGCTTTCTTGTCGGACTTGTTCGCGCCGCTGTGACCCTTGAAGGTGCGGGTCGGCGAGAATTCGCCCAGTTTGTGGCCGATCATCTGCTGCGTGATGTAGACCGGGATGAATTTGTTGCCGTTGTGCACGGCGAGGGTGATGCCGATCATTTCGGGAAGAATGGTGGAACGGCGCGACCAGGTTTTGTGCACGCGCTTGTCGTTCTTCTCCACGATCATGGCGACCTTGCGCATCAGATGCGCGTCAACGAAGGGACCTTTTCTGAGGGAACGGGCCATGGCTTATTTCCTCCGGCGCACAATCATGCGATTGGTGCGCGGGTTATTGCGGGTGCGGTAGCCGCGGGTGGGTTTGCCCCAAGGGGTCTGCGGCTGACGGCCTTCGCCGGTCTTGCCTTCGCCGCCGCCGTGGGGATGGTCAACCGGGTTCATGACCACGCCGCGGACGCGCGGTTGCTTGCCCAGCCAGCGGGAGCGGCCGGCCTTGCCGAGGAACACATTGATCTGGTCGACATTGCCGATCTGGCCGATGGTCGCGTAACATTCGGCAAGCACCCG
>JAYVQF010000070.1:0-2564 GCA_043777195.1 Thermoanaerobaculia bacterium | reverse complement strand
GCCGCCCAATCCGGACGGACCGCCGTCAGGCCGGGGAGCACCCCCAACGCGGCGATCGCGAGCATCATCCACCAGAAGCCGCGGCCGATGGTGTGGATCGGGGTGAGGAATAGCCCGAGGATCGACCCCAGGGCAAGATCAAGTCCCAACAGGCGCAGGGTCAGCATGACGCGGCGCTGATTGGGATCTTGCCGGTGTGGCGTGCCGCAGCGGGGCTATAGCTACGGCTGAGGCTGCGGCTGAGACTTTCGCGGAAAAACATCCGCGGTTTACTGGGGAAAATAAATCAGCACCCGGTTGTTGTCGCTGTCGGCCACCACGATCCGGCCATCGCGATCCGCCGCCACGGCGCGCAAACCGTTGGCGGACTCGCGTGAGATGCCATTGGCATTGGGACTGGTGCCCGAAAAGAGGGCTTGTCCCATCACCAAGGTCGCTCCGTTGCTGTTGGGCGTGTTGACGGGAAATCCGAGCGCCCGGTTATTTCCGGTGTCCGCGACATAGACATTCGCGGCGCCATCCAGGGCGATGCTGGAGGGGAAATTGTTCAGGGACAGCGCCGCCCCGCCGATGCGAGAGCCGAAATCGGGTTCGCCGTAAAGCCCCGTCGCCGTGTAGGGATAGGCCGTGAAGGCCGCAAGATCAAAACGAATGGCGCGGCTATTGCCGCCATCCGCGACCCAGAGCCTACGGTTGGGCGTCGTGCCGTTGAGACTCACATCCATCGCCATGCCAGTGGGATAGCTTACGGAGGTGGCGCTGGTGATCGGCACGGGGTTATCGTAATAATCGCCGTAACGAACGCCATTGACGCAGGTCACGCCGTCAGGACAGGCGCACAGCGGCGGTCTGGCCGTGGTGCCGACATCCGCACTGTTGAATACGCAGCTTTGCCCGATGATGTCGCTGGCGGCCGCGCCATTCACGAGGGAGGCGTAGCGCACGATGCGTTGATTGAGTTGATCGGCGACCCAGAGGCTGGTTCCATCCACGGCGACGCCGGAGGGATTCCAGAGAGCGCATCGGTCGGTGGGCTTGTAAATGTAGGGCGTGGTCGTGCTGCTCGGACGGATGCAGCCGGCATTGGCGGAGACGATATTCGCCGTGCCCGTGGTGAATCCGGGCTGTCCCAGCACGAGATTCGCGGTGCCCGCATTGAGGAATGGATCGGGAAATCTCAGCACCCGGTTATTGCCGCGATCCGCGACGAACAGATTGCCGCTGGCATCCACGGTCAGCGCGCCGGGGTCAAAAAGCGTGTTGGCGCCCGGGGCGGCCTGCCCGCGGTTGGGCGAGGTGGAAAAAAGATCGGGTTGGCCGATGACGACTTCCGGCGGCAAACCGAATTGGCGGTCCAGGTAATTCGCATAGCCGAGGATGCGGTGGTTGCCCGAATCCGCGACATACAACCGGTACGGCGCTGCGCGATCGTCTATGGCGACGCCGGAAGGCGATGCGAGTCCGAGATTGGCGCCGGGGCTGTTGGCTGCAATGGAGGCCAGCGAGGTCTGGCCGAGTGCCAGCGTGGCGGGAACATTGTCGGCGTTCAGCGCGCCGTAGCGCAGCACGCGGTGGTTTCCGGTGTCGGCGATCCACAATGCGCCGGCCAGCCCCGCGACGACCGCCGAAGGGTTGACCAGGGTGGACGGCCCGGGATACGGGTTGTTGCTCTTGCCCGAATTAAAGGGCGGGCAGAAATTCGGATTGTAGTTTGGCGCGGTGGGCGAACACCAAGCCATCGTCAGGCCCAGCTGCCCCTGCACATTGGCGGCCAGAGAACCATACGCGGCGATTGCGGGATTCAATCCGGTGTAGCTCAAGGCCCGGTTGTTGCCCGCGTCAGCGACCATCAGACTCAGGTTCGAACCGGTTCCGGAAATCGCCGAGCCTCTGGGGAATCCCAGAGTGCCCCGGCCGGGAATGCCGTTCGGATTGGTCGCGCTGGTCTGGTTGTAGTCGAAACTCGTCGCATTCAGCTGCCCCAGAATAACCGTCGCGGTGGTGGCCGGCACAAATGCGGGCGTGACGCCCGCCGGGAAAAGCATCACGCGACTGTTCTGATTGTCGCTCACCGCCATGACCCCGTCGGAATTGAGGGTGACATCCGTGGGCAGGCGGAAGCCGGCGGCGGAAACCGCGCCGCCGCCGTTGGGAAACACGGTCGTGAAATTGCCGCCCTGTCCCCACACGGTGACGGCCGTCTGTTTGGCCGCGGTCGTCACGGCCGCGAGATCAAAGCGCAGGATCCGGTTGTTCAGGCTGTCGGCGACATACAAGAATGAACACGACGCCAGCGGGCACGCCGGATCGGTTTTTTCAAAAATATAAATACTCTGCGGATGATTCAAAGAATTCGCCGCGGGCGTGTTGGCGCGATTGGGGGAACACAGGTAATAATCGTCATGACCCCAGACGAAATTCGCGCGAATGCGCCGCTCCGTCTGCGCAAAAGGTTGGTTGAATCGCAGCACGCGGCTGTTGTTGACATCGGCGACATAGAGATTGCCCGCCAGATCCACCGCCAGGCCTTCCGGCCCGTTCAGGCTGGTGTCATCGCACGGGGA
>JAYVQF010000069.1:0-2565 GCA_043777195.1 Thermoanaerobaculia bacterium | reverse complement strand
CACCGCGATGAGATCGCAGTTGCGGCGGCAATTGGGCGTTCGCGGCTGCCCCGGCGCCCAGGCAAATCCCTGCGCGTCGGTTTTGCCGGTCCAGCGGGCGTCATGACTGTCGCCATACAGGTTGACCGCCGCGCCCGTCACCGGCTGCCCGGTCTTGAGGCGGGTCACGCTGATCAGCACATTACCGGGCGATTCCTTCACCGTCACCGCGAGATCGGTGAGCTGGACCAGCGCAGTGGTCCATTCGCCGCGCAGATCGTCCGAGCGGGTAGAGGCATCGTGGCCGTTCTCCGACCGCCGCCAGCGCCGCTGCCACTGCTGCTTCCCGTTCTCATCGTAACGGCTGAGCGGCGCATACTCCGCCGGTCGCGCCGCCAGCAGCCAGATACCGCCGCCATGAAAGCCGGGCAGGCCGCTCAGGTTCAGCACCGCCGTCTGCGGCTCGTTCAGTTTCAGGGCGACCGGCAGCGGCTCTTTTTTCAGCGGCGAAAAATCGGGCTTGCTGTCGCCTTCATACTCGCCGAAATCGTGGATGGTGTCCACCAGCTTTTCCCGGCTGACGCCGACGCGAATCTGCTCGATCTTCGCCACATTGCGCAGGTGCATGCGCAGCCCGGCGGACAGGCCGCGCTCCATCACCCGCTCGCCACCGCGCAGTCGCGCATAGGCGGGGTAATTGCCCAGGCTCACGGTCGTGATCGAGCGATAGGCGAGCCGGTGTCCGTATGAAGTGACCAGATCGGGGGAAAATTCGACTTCGTAGCGGTGACTGGCCTTCAGGTCCGCCCACCGCAGCGAATGCGGGTTCTGGAACTTGTGGGTGTAATCCTCTTCGCTGTTTTGTTCGTCCGTCACGACGGCCTGTCCGTCCGCGGCACGCCGTTTGTGATGGACGGTTCGTTTCGGCGGGATGCGATAGATGACGGGTGCGCCCGGCCGGCTGAGATCGCGCACGGTGATCTTTTCCTCGAACATGCGGCGATAATCTGAGCCGTAGTCCGTCTCGCCACCGCGAAGCTTGAAGTCAACGGATTCTTCAGGATTGCAGTCCGTCTTGCAGGCAGGCAGGCCGAGGAGCAGCGACTTGGGTGTTTCAATTCGGCCGGCTGCAATATTTTCCGAGGCAAGAGGTCCTTGCGCGCTGCGGATGCCGTCCTGATAAATCACTTCCGCCGCGCCATCCATCGGCACCGAGCCGTTGAGCGCTATCCAGTGGCAGAGACCGGATTCATTCGGACAGGTGGCGCTGCGCACAAAGGACATGCCGGATTCCAGCAGCACATGCGTGGGCTGGGCCAGTGTGGCGAGCCGTTCGGCGAAAAGCTTCGCCCCGGCGGGATCGGACGCGGTGATCCGGGCCTGATCCGCCGCGCTTGCGGCAAAAGGCGCCGTGTCAACATTATCCGAATGGACCCTGACGCGCAGATGGGCGGCGAGATCCGCGCCAGTGGCTCCCTGGTCGCATTGAAAAAGAATTTGTCCCCGGTCTTCGGCGCGCTGTGACGAGCGGTCTTCGGCGCGCAACCACGAACGATCGGGGCCGTAGATCCAGCATTTCTGCCGCGGCGTGTCGAACGAAAACACATAGGATTGCTTTAATTTCTTGCCGTCAATCGCCTGGATGTTCTTGAGCGTGGCGGTGTAACGCGTCGAAAGCGCGAGACCCTGCTTCGGCGTGAAGATCAACATGCGGGTGGAGGCCCAGCGGAAATCCCCTTTGAGCGGCGGCGTGATCGTCACGAATTTCGCGGGATCTTGCCGCTGTGCGATGGCGCTGAGTTCCGTCACCGGCCGGTCAAACAGCCAGCGGATTTCCGAGGCCTGTTCGCGCACCTTGAGCGCCCCTTCGGGAGAGGCGAGCACGACATGCAGGAAGGGTTCGTCCGGCGCCGGGGTCAGCAGTTCATAGCTGGGCGTCACTGCTGGGGCGGGGGCCGGGGCGGGGGCGCCGCCGCCGCTGCGCGCCGCCGCAAGCAGCGGCGCCGGCACGATCCGGTACAGCGCGCGGATGGTCCATGGCCGCGCCGCCCAGACGAAACCACCGCTCAGCGCGAGCAGCGCGATGACGCCTGCAATGCTAACCCCGAACACCGCAACGGAGGATTTCAATTTCTGCATGGCGCATTACCCGGTTTCCGCGGGCCGATCACCGGCGGAAATTTTCACCCTGGACGGCACGCAAAGCGGCGTCGCGTCGGCTGCGCCATCATAAACCCCAGGCCCGCCGGTTTGTCAAATAATTGAACCGGGGCGCTATGACCCCGAACCCGTCGGCTGCTCGGACACCGCCGGCGGCGGTTGCAGGACGACGAATAATTTCTCCCCCGCCCGTTTCCCCAGCAGTTTTTGCAGTCGTTCCAGCGGCGCCACCCGCAGCAGATCCATCGTCATGAACTGCTTGAGCAGTTTTTTCTTTTTCTCCGGGCCGATGCCGGGGATGTCGTCGAGGAAGGAACGGGTCATCGTGAGCGAGCGGCGCTTGCGATGATAGGTGATGGCGAAACGGTGGGCTTCGTCGCGCACGCGCTGGAGGGTTTGCAGCGCGGGATCGCGTGGGTCGAGGCG